>CAMNMC010000029.1 GCA_946544235.1 uncultured Lachnospiraceae bacterium
TTTTGCTGTAAGTGCCGTTGCTATCCTTCCGGTTATATCATGAAATTCCTGATATGACAGAGTCCTGCCACCGCAGTATAGTGCATCCCCAGAAGCACCCAGCGTATTCCACGCCAGTTTCTGAAGAGTGAGACTGCTGTCATATTCATCTGTATTTACATATTCATCCCAATTCATTATTTCCCCTCTACACCCCTTATCCTGTAAACAGATACAACAAAATGCTTTGTTTTCTCAACATCAGGATTATTTGGGAGAGTCGTTAAATCCATTTTTTCAACATATCGTTCCATCAGTTTTAATATTCTGATTCTGTTCTCGCGCGTATAGTCCTTTCGGAACATAAGCATTCCGGTAAAGGATAGAGCCTCCAAAAGAAACAGACTTACATCAATCTTATCCTCTGATACCCTGCATACACCATCTATGTAATCAGTGAAAAAACCGTCACCCATTTCTTCCTTCCAGGCTGTAACCCCCTGGATGAGAGACTGTTCATGCTGGTGATAGATGTATCCCGTAGCAGGATGTATATATATTTTAGCTGCTTTCTTATAGCACTCCGCGCTGAAAACAGCGTCCTCTCCCACAACTATTTTTTCATCAAATGCTATCTTGTTGTCGATGAGAAAATCTCTTCTGTAAATCTTGCTCCATATCTGTCGTCCGGCTCCGTAAAGAAGCTTTCCGCGCTCCTTGGAATCATCACTGATTTCTTCGACAGAGTCCTTGTTTCCGACAAGAAGTGAAAGTGCAGCAGGCGTAATCTGTCCTGAACCACGTACAACCGACGACTGATAGATCATTATGTCCGGCATGATACCTGTTGTCCTCTTTTCTGCCAGACTGTTCTTTAGATTAACGAGTATTTCATCTGCTATTTCATCGTCCGAATCAAGGAAAAATATATAGTCGCCAGCTGCTTCCTTTAAACCAGTATTTCTTGGACTGGACGGAGTTCGAAGAGAATCTTCTTTCTCTATAACACGAATAAAACTATTCCCTGATATCTTGTCGTAAAGCATCCTCTTAGACTCCGCATCACAATTATGTGCTACAATTATCCACTCAAGATCAGTGAAACGATCTTTTTCTTTTAAAACCGATCTGAAGCAGGGATCGAAGAATATTTCTTTTGTATTGTGAAAAGGTGTAACTATCGAAAAACTCAGATCTTTCATTTGTCGTATCCCCTCCGACCATTCTTATAATGCCTGTACCCCAAATTTCTCACCTGTTATATAAACCGGATATCTGTTTATACATTTATTACACTGTAAATATAATTCTCTGTCTCTTTTACCAGATACTCTGTTTTATCATTCCATGCAGGATTATCCCTGTAGCAGAAGTATATCCTTATGCCATCCTTTTCAGGAACCAGTATATTTCCCGGATTTCTTTCAAGAGTTGAATGTATCTCTATCACATTGTCGCTCATGTTAAACGGAAAGATCTCCGAGGTGATTCCCTTATTCATCGGGAGATATATTTTTCGTCCGAAAACTGCTTCCCATATTTTTTCTGCGGCTGATCTTCCGTGCAGACGATCTTCTATGCAATGCTCATAAAACTGCTTATTATTTTCTCCTTTATATAAAACACATGGAAGGACATTAAAGAATACTCCTATAACATCCTCCGAGCCTTCCGGTAGAACAGCTCTTCCGGAAATCAGCTGGTCAAAAACGACGCTGTCCTTCCCGTTCAGACTCAGCATCGCTCTGCCGTATGCATATTGTAGAAGACTTACTTTAGAGACTTCTTCTTTCCTTGAATACTCACATAGCTTTTCATATTTTTCGCCATTTATAGAGAGTTCCAGCATCTTCAGCGGTCCGTTATATGCGTTTTCCCACGGAAATGAGCCTTTATCGGCCTCATGAAGTCTCTTCTTCCAGTATTCTTTGTCATAGTCGTTATCTGTTTTATCGTAATGAGCAGTTTTATCAGCACACATAAAATATTTATCCTGACCGACAGGCTCATCGTCGGAGGTGAGTTCCTTGATCAGGAGTGTCATACTCCATCCGTCGAGCATTACATGAGTTGACATTATCACAATCTTCGCAAGGTCTTCCCTCAGGAGAAAATAGTGAATGCTCAACTGAGTTTCGGTGAGTTTTCTGATCTCACACTGAACTCTGTAAGCTTCCTCCATGTAGGCTTCCTGTTCCTTTGAAGGCTTATTCTCTGTCTCAGATCCGCCCATATACGAAATATCCGTATAGGTAAAAGGAATGTCCGGCAGCTCGTCTGAAACCTCATATCCTCCGTAGCTATTCGCCTGCAGAGCAAAACGAAGCATGCCCCTTTTATCATCACTCAGAAAAGGAGCGCACGAAAGCGCCGGATGCCTCTGCTTCAGGGACTCAATTCGCGCCTTCATCTCTAACTGACTTCTGACATGATCAGTCAAAACAAAGCTGTCAAAATAGAAAGCAGTAGAATCCCTGTAAATTCGCGGCATCTTATAATATCTTTCCTGCGATGCGTTCATCGGATATGTCAACTCAATACTCTTCATGTGTTCCTTCATTAAATCATTTAATGCTATATTTAATACTTTCTTTTTATCTTTCCGGTAACTGTTTTCTCAAGCGGTTCACTGCTTATCAGAACCCTCGAGATCATCTTATAACCCGGATTCTTTTTATTAAGCTCGCGAATCTTATTTTCGAAAAAAACATTCGCGTCTTCGGCATCCTTGAATCCGGAATCCTTCTTCGGATATATCATGACGCACAGCTTATCATCTCTTCCAAATACAACAGAATCTTCAACATTCGGGAAGAGATTGATAGTATGCTCAAGTTCCTCAGGACTTACATTTTCACCATTTGACAAGACAATGATATTCTTAAGTCTTCCTGTTAAATACAGATTATTCTTATCATCTATACGTCCGAGATCACCTGTATGAAGCCAGCCATCTATCAATACTTTTGCCGTTTCCTCGGGTGCCTTGTAGTATCCTTCAAAAACAGTAGGGCCTGAAATGATTATCTCTCCGATACCATTCTGATCAGGATTGTCAATCTTTACGGTTATCTCGTTAACTATCCTTCCCTTTGAACCCGGTTCCATCTCGTAATGGTCCTTATATACAACAGGCTTACTTACTGTACCGCAATTCTCTGAAAGTCCGTAGCCGTCAAGTGCTCTGATACCACTGGATAAGAGAATCTCCTCATCGCGTCCTGTCGGCGAAGCTCCTCCGACAAACAGGTAGCCGGGCGGATTACCGACAAGGTTATGTATCTGCTCCCTGGTTTTATTATACAAAGCCTCTCCGAGCAGCCTTGCCTGTGTCGGAACCAAAAACATCACATTTGGCTGTATCATCTTAATTTCTTTAAGAAAATACCTGAAGCCCCTGCTTATGTAGCATCCGTTTCCGATGTAAACAGATCCCAGAATTACGCATTCGATAGCAAATATATGATGTACCGGCAGATTCAGAATAATCGGATTCTCGCCATAATAAACCGTATCTGCAAGAACTATGCAGGAGGTCAACATCGATTCCTGACGCAGCATGACGGCCTTACCGATAGATGTGGTTCCGGATGTATATATGATCATCCCTACTTTCTTTGGATCCACCATCTCGTCAATAAATAATCTTTCACCTGATCCGATCAGTTCTCGTCCGGATTCCATAAGCTGCTCTAATTCTTCGAAAACAAAAACCCTTGAACTGTCACCGATTATCTCTGCAGCAAGGTCACGATGTGCCATATTGCAGAATACAGCCTCAGCATCACTGTGCTCGATAAGCTCTCCGAGCGTCTTCTCATCCTTCTCCGGATCGATCGGTACTGCCGTATTATTTCCACTGAGAACCGTCAGGAACGCCAGTAACCACTTGTAAGATGTTCTCCCCAGAAAAACAATATGTTTTCCAACGATATTTCTATGATATAAATATGTTCCCAGTGCCAGTATTTCTTCCCACAACTTGCCGTAAGAAATCGACACTTCCTGCCTTTTTGCTTCATCAAAGAATGAAAAAGCAGGAAACTCTTTTTTTTCTTCTGCTCTGGATTGGATCAAGCTGCGAACGTCATTCCATTTCATTTCATATTCCTTCCAAAAGCGGAGATTATATTAATCAGCCGAGAGCCACAGGAAAGCAATCTTATTTTTTTCCTTTTCCATGCTTCTCATAAACTCTATCGCTATCTCCGGATGCTTCTGGATGCAATTCCACACAACCTCTCTTGGTATCGAAAGAATCTGTGAATTGTCATCAACAGCCGCAATTTCCTGAACTGATTTCTCTCCCGGAATGATACCGACAGCTGAAATCAGATCTTTTGTTCGTTTGATCATAAGGACATTTGGACTCATCCATCCGTTTGAGCCTTCTCCGTAAATAGCAGCATGACCTGAGTACACAAACATTACATCCTGCTTCTCCTGATTCTTGCCGATGATCACTTCATCCTGGTTGAAATGGAATACTTCACTACGCTCAGCAATCATATTGAGTGTTTCATCATCAAGCATAGCAAATGCAGGTATAGACTTGATAAAGTCCTTCTTCCTGATAAGCTGCTTTTCTACCTGTTCGCTTATCTCGTCGAATTTATCCATATTCTTTACAGTTATATCTTCGTATGGGATGATTCCTTCGTAATCACATATCTGCTTCAATACATCCTCATAGCAGTCAGCAAGAAGCATGATAGCATCTTCTGAAAATGCATTTTTATTGTATGCAAAGTTAAGAAGCAGGCCCTCTCTCTGAGGCAGAATATAGATGCACAGATCCTCTGAAAGATTGTCATACGCTTCAATACCCATAAATTCTATTCCCGGAAGCTTAGGGAGCTTGCTGATGTCCTCCGGCGCCGAAGAGAAATTATGACAGTTTAAAATATGATTGAACAGGTGGTCATTTCTTCCGACCGCCCTCTCTATATCATCAGGTGAGCAATGGCTCTTCATCATCGAATAACCAAACTGCTTCTGAATCTTCTTAACAAGAGCCTTGGTATCATCGCCTTCATTTACACTGAGTCTTACAGGTATTACTCCTATAAATCCTCCGGCGATGGATGAACTTCCGGCAACCTGAGCATCTCTTCCGGCTGTTATTGCCGCATAGGTAACATCATTGGTTCCATACATTTTGTTGAGCATGATTCCCCAGGCTGTCTGCAGAAAGTTAAACTGGGTCGCGCCAAATTCCTTCTGCTTTACAGTCAGTTTATCAGCAAGTTCAGGCTCAATCTTCTTGATGTACGAGTCTACGATGAAATCCATCGAGTTTGTTATATGTCCCGGAAGTTCCCGAAGCTCCGGAGCATCCTTCATGATTCCCTTCCAGTACTCAAGCTCGCTTTCGGTATCAATACTGTTCAGCCATTTTGCATAATTCTTGTATGAAAGAGAATCCACTGTCTGCCCCATACTTCCGAAATCAAATGAGAATCCCAGGAACAGATCCTGCATAAGGATTGATAAACTCATACCATCAGAATTGATATGAGGCTGTGAAATAATTATTGCATAATAATCCGGCTGACAGGTCTTGTAGATGGTGATCCTGAGTAATGAATCAAACTCAAGATCAAAGCCTCTGTTCCTGTCGGCTTCCATCAATCTCTTCAGCTTATCGTCCAGTTCTTCTACAGGAACATCCGATATATCCTTAAATCGAAGCTCCGTCTGACGATCCTTTAAAACTACCCTGTAAGGGTGATCAAGTCCTCTGAAAACATACGCCGATCTTAAGTTGTCTCTCTTTTTTGTAATATCATCAACTTTTGCTCTGAACTCCGCAGGATCCAGTTTAATCAGAGCTTTAAGCATTACCTGAAGGAAAAATGTAGTCTTGACAGATTTAACCTTTCTGAACATCCATTTCTGGCCTGCGGAAAGATCATAGATATCTTCAATTTCAACACCATACATACTGACTATTTTTTCAAGTTCTTTCTGCTCCAGGTTTTTTGATGTAAAGTCATCAGGTGTAAGAGAAATAGTTTTCTTATTCTGATTGCCTCCCAACATCATCTGTAAGAATGACATATCTGACTCCATATAGTATCCCTTTCTGAAAATCACTTATTACTAAAACATCCCACACCCTCATGAAGATGTGGGACGTTTTATTTATCACTTAATTATCACTTAGAAAAAGAATGGTGTACAGGTCTGCTGACTTGGTGTGCATACCTGCTGCTGTGGGGTACATACCTGCTGACCTGGTGTGCATACCTGCTGCTGTGGGGTACATACCTGCTGGCTTCCCTGCGGTGTGCAT
>CAMNMC010000030.1 GCA_946544235.1 uncultured Lachnospiraceae bacterium
AATTTAAATATGAAGATCGAGAAGGGCGAGGTCTTCGGACTGCTTGGTCCGAACGGTTCGGGCAAGACAACAACTATTAACTGCATACTTTCACTTCTTAATTATGATAACGGTGAGATAGATGTTTTCGGAGAGAAGATGAAGAGCAGCAGATACGATCTTAAGAAGAGGATCGGTGTTGTCATGCAGAATGTTGCAGTATTTGATGAACTTACAGTATATGAAAATATTGATTATTTCTGCGGACTATACATAACAGATAAAAATGAGAGAAAGAAATGTGTGGATGACGCAATAAAGTTTGTAGGACTTGAAGATTTCACAAAGTTCAAGCCAAAGAAGCTTTCAGGCGGTCTTCTGAGAAGACTGAATATCGCCTGTGGAATCGCTCATAAGCCTGAGCTTATCATCATGGATGAGCCAACGGTAGCGGTTGATCCACAGAGCCGTAACAAAATTCTTGAAGGAATCACAGAGCTTAATAATAACGGAGCAACGATCATCTATACCAGCCATTACATGGAAGAGGTTGAGCAGATATGCACACACATTCTCATAATGGACAAGGGCAAGAATGTTGCTGAAGGAACAAGCGATGAGCTGAAGCGCAGCATCAAGAATACAGAGAATGTAATTGTTGATGTAAGAAAGCTTTCCGATGAGCATATCGAGAAGATAGGAAAGCTCAGTCATGTATATGATGTCAAATACACATCAAACAGGCTCACTATCAAGTGTTCCGGCGGTAGACACAATATCTCACATGTGATCGATTATTTTGCAGATAATAATCTGGACTATGACAGGATTTATTCGGAACTGCCTACACTCAATGATGTATTTCTTGAGATCACAGGCAAGTCACTCAGGGATAAGGAGGCGTAAGAATGTTTTCTAATGTTTTTTCAAAACAGTTGAAAATAGGCATAAGAAATAAGGCAAATGTTTTCTGGACTCTTATGTTTCCGATAGTCCTCGGAACACTTTTCTATGTCGCTTTCGGAAGTATTTTTAAAAATTATGCTTCAAAACCGATAAAAACAGCGGTTGTTTATGAGATGGATAGTGAAGAGAAAAGAAGTATGATCATGGACTTCCTGACTAATCTCGAAACAGACGGCAGGAAACTTCTTGATATAGAAGTTATGGATATGGAGAAGGCAGAGAAACTTCTCGATGACGAGGATGTTAATGGCATCATTATAATTAAGGATGACGGAAAACTTCTTCTCAAAGCTAAGACAAACGGTAATCAGACCTCGGTCCAGGAAAGCATTGTAACGGCTTACAACCAGAGCGTTGACCTTATTGAAAAGGTTGAAGAAGAACATCCTGAAAAGCTTATGGATGTGCTTGCAAATATTTCCGAAAGAGTGACTTACATAAATCAGAAGGATATGGCCGGTGATAATAAGGATCCATATGTGGCTTACTTCTATAATCTGATGGTTATGACAGCACTGTTCGGATCAATGAACAGCCTCAGAATAGGTAATAACTGCCAGGCAAATATGTCGCCAATCGGAGCAAGAACAAACGCTTCACCTCTTAAGAGAAGTGTATTTCAGTTCGGCGGTCTTATGGCAGCATACATCGTACAGACAGTTATCGTATTTATAGCACTTGCTTATCTGATCTTTGGTCTTAAGATCAAGTTCGGCGGCGAGACGGTTCTTATCTTTGCAACAACGGCGCTTGCGTCACTTCTCGGAATCGCACTCGGATTCTTTGTAGGAAATCTCGGAAGCTTTGATGTAAGTAAAAAGGAGAGTATCCTTGTTGCTATCACGCTTGGATGTTGTGCACTTTCGGGACTTATGATAGCTGATATCAAGATTGAGCTTGAAGAGAAGGCTCCGATCATCAATCGTATAAATCCGGCAGCAATCATGAGTGATGCTTATTATAATCTGAACATTTTCGGACCGGGTAAGAGATTTTATGAATGTATCATCTTTATGGCGGCCGTATCAATCGCACTTATAGTGGCAGGATTATTCCTTGGAAGGAGGAACAGCTATGACAGTATTTAAGACTTTCTTCAAAGTACTTAAAAATTACAAAATCTCACTTATCATATATCTTTCTATATCGATCGGTGTTACAGCCATGCTCGCAGGAATGAGTGGCGGTTCGGATAATAAATATTCGACAACAAGCCATGGCCTGATTGTTATCGATAATGATGATTCTGAGATTTCCAGAGAGCTGGTAGCCTTCCTTGACGAATATAATGAAATAAAAAAGGGCGATTATACAGACGAGCAGATAGCTCAGCTCATGTACTACACCAAGATTTCGAATTATCTTGTTATACCTGAAGGCTTTGGTGATGCTTTCACGGCAGGAAATATAGATGCTTCTTCGATGATCGACAGTACCAAGGATGCAGGCAGCAGAATGGGCTACCTTATTGAGGCTGAGATCGAAAGCTATCTTAACCTATATGCTAATTACATGAGGGGCGGATATGATGCGGCTGAAGCAGCAGGCCTTGCGAAGACAGCGCTTATGGATCACAGCTCTGTTGAAATGATAGGCGACGGTAAGGAAGAGGTTTCAAGTATATTTGTTATATTCCAGTGCCTTCCTTATGGTATCCTGACCATGCTTTTCTCAGCAGTGCTTCCGGTAATTCTTAGATTTAATACAGAAATCATAAACAAGAGAACAAACATATCTTCAACGTCTAATACAAAGATCCAGTTTTCACTGGCAGCGGCAGTGTCAGTTGTAGCAGTAATAGTTTTTACATTGCTCATGGTTATCGGATCGGTAATGTCGAAAGAAGCTTTTACGGACAGGTGGTTCCTCATATTTGTTGATATGATCGTTTTCAGCCTTACGGTTATCATGATGATAGTTGCTTTATCAAACTTCAGGATCAAGGTTGATTTTGCGGCCGGACTGACAAATATAATATGTCTATCGTTCAGCTTCCTTGGTGGTATCTTCGTACCGCTTGAGTTCCTGGGCGGCGGTGCCAAGACTATAGGTCAATTCCTCCCAACCTACTGGTTTTCAGAGGCTCTTCTCAGGATCAAGGATGGCAAGGGTATCGCAGATATTGCAAATTGCCTATTGATTCAGCTTCTGTTTGGGGTTATGGTAATGGCAATAGGACTTGCCGTTGGAAAATATAACGTTAAAAAGGCAGAGTAAACGGGTGAAGGTTTGAAGAGTTTTTTAGACAAGATAATCATACTTGCTATTACATCGGTAGTGCTTACAAGCAGATTTGATGGTATGCAGCTTGTGGTCATGGTGTTCGCCATGATCACGGCTGCTTTCATGATGTCTTATCTGAGAATGATGGGCAGTATCGGAAAGAAGATAAATATAGTGCTCGAAATAGCTTTCGGCTGTGTGGCTATATTTTTGCCGGAGATAGCGGTATTTATCCCTGTAATTGCTTACGAAATATATGTGGACCGACAGATTGCTGCCGGTCTTATTTCAGTTGTGGCATTTGTCGGTTTTTCATCGGCTGATACGGACTTCGGACTTCACGATTTCTTCATGATCCTCTTTATAACCTTACTTGCGGTTTATCTGTCCTACAATTCGGAAAAAATCGAGAGGATGGAGAAGGATAATAAGAAGATTCGTGATGAGGGCGAGATCAAGAAGGAGAAGCTTTCTGAAAAAAATAAGAGCCTTCTTCTGGAACAGGATAAGAATATTTACACTGCTCAGCTTGCTGAAAGAAACAGGATAGCAAGGGAAATACATGATAACGTCGGCCATATGCTCAGCCGTTCACTGCTTCAGGTCGGTGCGATGATGGTCGTTCATAAGGAGGAACCACTGGCAAGTGAACTGGGCAGTCTCAGAAGCACTCTTGATACTGCCATGAACAATATCCGCGAAAGCGTACATGATCTTAGAGATGAATCAATAGATGTTAAAACTGCCGTTCTTGAGATGGCGGAACCGCTTAAGGACAGGTTTGAGGTGCGCTTAGACTGCGAAGTTGAAAGCGTTTATATGCCAAAGGATATAAAATATGCTACTATAAATATAATCAAAGAATCTGTATCAAATATTATGAAATACAGTAAGAGCGATACGGTTGATATCAGGATCGACGAACATCCGTCAATGTATCAGATAATCGTTCGTGATTACAGGGGGGTAGAGGACAACGGCAGTTCATCGTGGACGGACAAATCAAAGGACGACAGCGGTTATACTGAGGTTGAGATTAAGCCGGGCGAAGGAATGGGCCTTGAGAATATCCGTCTTCGTGCCGAGAAACTGGGTGGCCAGGCAAGCTTTGTAAGCGGCAACGGTTTCAGAGTATTTGTCAGAATTCCGAAGCCGAGGGATGAAATAAAATAGTGAAAGGAATATAAGCCAATGAAAGTACTTGTAGTAGATGATGACAGTCTCGTTGCAATGAGCTTAAAAACAATCCTTTCGTCTGACAGCGAGATAGAGGTTGTCGGAACAGGAAGCAGCGGAAATGAGGCTATAAAGCTGTATGATGAGTTTGTTCCGGATGTCCTTCTGATGGATATCAGAATGGCAGGAATGACTGGTCTTGAGGCAGGGACTGAGATAGTTAAGAAGCATAAGGATGCGAAGATTTTATATCTTACAACCTTTAATGATGATGAATATATAATCAAGGCTATATCTCTTGGTGCAAAAGGATATATAATCAAACAGGATTTTGACAGCATAATACCGGCAGTTAAGGCTGTCTGTAACGGACAGAGTGTTTTCGGCAGCGGCATCACGGAGAAGCTACCGGATATGATCAATCGAAAGGGTACCTTTGATTATGATAAATATGGTATCACTCCTCAGGAACGTGAGATCATTGAGGAGGTCGCAAACGGTCTGTCGAATAAGGAAATCGCGGATAAGCTGTTTCTTTCGGAGGGGACGGTCAGGAATTACCTGAGTAATATTCTGAGAAAGCTGGAGCTGCGAGACAGAACTAATCTGGCGATTTTTTATTATCAAAATATGGTTTAAGTTTTGTGACATGGGGGACGCCTGATTCGAGGCTGTGTATGACAAGAATAAAAAACAATTTATGAGGGATAAAAAGAATGGATAAAAAATATAAGATGAATAAAAAATCACTTTGGGGACTTTGCCTTATATTGGCAATGTTCGTGAGTATGTTCACCGTTGGGTGTGGGAAGAAAAAGGATAAGGACAGCGGAACAACAGTTCAGACAGTGACTGTTATCACAACTGAAGGTACGACTGAGAAAACAGCAGACACGACAGCTGAAAGTACAACTGAGGCTACAGCTGAAAGTACAACTGAGGCTACAACTGAAAATACTACGGAAAAAACGACTGCATCAACTGAAAGCCCGACGGAAGCTACGACAGAGGTGACGACTGAGTCAACATCAGAAGAAGCAACAGAATTAACGACAGAGTCAACGAGTGCAACTACTGAAGAGAAAACAACGGAGACGGAAGACTATCCTGATGAAGATGGTGTATATACATCAAAGGATGATGTCGCTTTATATCTATATACATATGGCAAGCTGCCTCAGAATTTTATAACAAAGAAGCAGGCGCAGAAGCTTGGCTGGAGCGGCGGATCGCTCGAGGATTATGCTCCGGACAAATGTATCGGCGGTGACAGGTTCGGTAACTATGAACATATTCTTCCGGACGGGAATTATTATGAGTGTGATATTGATACTCTGGGTAAAAAGAGCAGGGGCGCAAAGAGGATAGTATACTCAAAGGACGGAAGGATATACTATACCGAAGACCACTATGAGTCATTTACGCTTCTTTATGGGGAGGAGTAGTTGAAATGAGTATGAAGAATAATTTGATCGTACATAAATATGAAATTCAGAAAAAAGATGCTAAGGTGCTGGATCTTTCTGCGGTTACTTCCAAATCAGAATTGCATGATAAAGTGAAGAACTTCTTTGGATTCCCGGATTATTATGGCGGAAACCTTGATGCACTGTATGACTGTCTGACTGATATTTCCGAGGAAACAAATGTTACGATAATTCTTCCGGAACACTGGCCGGAGTATGAGGATAAATATATCAAAAACTTCATAAAGGTATGTGGAGATGCTGCTTCGAATAATGGTAAACTTACTTTTTTATTCACTTATCCGGCTTTGTAAGAGAGGCTGAAAAAAGAGATTAAAATTTAGTAAAGAAATATGTGAACAAATAGTTAATTCGTGCCTGTTTTGCTTGTCTTTTATGGCTAAAATTGGTAAAATAAGACTATGGAACGCTATGGTTCCGAAGAGAAGATTTTATATGAAACGGGGTGATTACAGTTGGCAAATGAAATAGTAAAATTTGATGATCTGCCATCGATCAAAAGAGGCTATATTGAGGGACTTAAGTATTATTACAGCATCATTCAGAGAAATGAACAGGCCTTTGTTGAGTTTCCTGAGTTGTACAGTACAATCGTCAAGTTTGGATATGAACTTGCGAGACTCAATCAGGACGAGGAGGGATCATCAATAGGAGCGCTTGTTATGCTTAATGGCGAGTTTTATCCTGACGGAAAGATGCACCCTGCATTTCGTGCCATGAAGCTTGAGGTTGCTCTTGACGGTATCAGCGAATGTCTGATGTATCTTAAGAAGAAAATGTATGCATAAGGTGTTATATGGATCAGAGGAGTATTAACGCAGCAATTTTCAGGGATACGGTCGAATTCTATTCTCAGGACAAGACTCTTCTTGCAGAGACCAGAAGCAGCATGGAGAAGACCAGACTCTACGGAGCTGATGAATATCCGTTTGTACCGATGCCTGAAAATGACAAAGAAGACGCAGAAATAAGGATAACCAGGAAAAGAAGCTTTGAAGCGGCGAGTTCACTTGTGGCAGAGTATCCGAGCAAGAAGGTTGCGGTATTAAATTTCGCATCGGCTGTTCAGCCGGGTGGAGGAGTGAAGAATGGTTCATCTGCTCAGGAAGAGGCTCTGTGCAGATGTTCAAACCTTTATCCGACGCTTGATCAGGGATGGCTTTGGGATTCTTTCTATAATCAGAACAGAGCCATGTCGGATATAAGACATACGGATGCGTGCATCTATTCACCTGAGGTTATCATCTGCAAATCTGATAATGATAATCCGGAAAGGCTTCCGAAGAATAAGTGGTGTACGGTTGATGTTATCAGCTGTGCCGCACCGAACCTTAATAATAATATTTACAGCAAATACAATCCGGAGATGCCCGGGACGATTGCAGTCAGTGATGAGGAACTCTATCAGATACATCTGAAGAGGGCAAGGCATATCATGTGCGTAGCTGCTGCAAACGGAGTTAAGATACTTGTACTCGGTGCTTTCGGATGCGGGGCTTTTCAGAATTCACCGGTGGTCGTTGCAGATGCCTACAGGGTGGCAGCGGAAGAATTCATCAAATGCTTTGATATCATAGAATTTGCAATTTTCTGCAGGGACTATGAGACGACAAACTATTCTGTTTTTTATGAGAGGCTTTTCCCTCTGACAGCTGAGGGTCGAAAGCTTATCGCAGCACAGCCTGTTGTGGAAGCACCACAGGAGGAGGTGGCCGAAGAGGATACTCCGGCTAAGGAAGAGGAGGATACAGTCGGGCAGGATTTTGATGAGACAGAGGAATACTATGAACCGGATGCTTATGGAGAACCGGATGAGTTTGATGATGATGACTACGATTTCTCCGAAGAGCTTGATCCGGACAGAATATTTAATCCGGGAGATAAGGTTCAGCATTTCAAACGCGAAACTCTTTCGGATGAGGATTATGCAGCAAACAGATATCTGTATCAGATAATCGGAGTTGCGATCCATTCCGAGACCAGGGAGAAGATGATGATATATCAGGCACTGTATGATGATTTTCAGCTTTACTGCAGACCTTATGATATGTTTGTAAGTGAGGTTGATCACGAAAAATATCCTGATATTCAGCAGATGTACAGATTTGAAAAAATAGGTTGATTTCACTTCGGAAATTTGGCTGATTTTGCTCTTGAAATTTAACTACTTAGCGGTTATTATATTTCTGTGAGTTTTTCACGAGTAACTACTGCGCAATTTTGCAGTATAATAATTATAAATCTAGGAGGATTTAAAAACATGGCAGTAAAAGTAGCAATCAATGGATTTGGTCGTATAGGACGTCTTGCTTTCAGACAGATGTTTGATGCAGAGGGATATGAGGTAGTTGCAATCAACGATCTTACAAAGCCTTCTATGCTCGCTCATCTTCTTAAGTACGATACAGCACAGGGCGGATACGCTGGTGTTATCGGTCAGAATCTTCATACAGTAACAGCAGATGACGAAGCTAATACGATCACAGTTGACGGAAAGACATTAAAGATCTACAAGGAAGCAGATGCAAACAACTGCCCATGGGGAGAGCTTAATGTTGATGTTGTTCTTGAGTGTACAGGTTTCTATTGCTCAAAGGATAAGTCACAGGCTCACATCAATGCAGGTGCAAAGAAGGTTGTAATCTCTGCTCCAGCTGGTAATGACCTTAAGACTATCGTTTACTCAGTTAACGAAAAAACACTTACAGCAGATGATCAGATCATCTCTGCTGCTTCATGTACAACAAACTGCCTTGCACCTATGGCTAAGGCACTTAACGATTATGCTCCAATCCAGAGTGGTATCATGAGCACAATTCACGCATATACAGGTGACCAGATGATCCTTGACGGCCCACACAGAAAGGGCGACCTTAGAAGAGCTCGTGCTGGTGCTGCAAATATCGTTCCTAACTCAACAGGTGCTGCAAAGGCAATCGGTCTTGTTATCCCAGAACTTAACGGAAAGCTCATCGGTTCTGCACAGAGAGTTCCAGTTCCAACAGGATCTACAACAATTCTTACAGCTGTTGTTAAGGCTGCTGATGTTACAGTTGATGGCATCAACGCTGCAATGAAGGCTGCTGCTTCAGAGTCATTCGGTTATAATGAGGATCCTATCGTTTCTTCAGATGTTATCGGTATGAGATTTGGTTCACTCTTTGATGCTACACAGACAATGGTATCTAAGATTGCTGATGACCTTTTCGAGGTACAGGTTGTTTCTTGGTATGATAACGAGAATTCATACACAAGCCAGATGGTTAGAACAATCAAGTATTTCGCTGAGTTAAACTAATTTTAGTTTGATAAATAGCGGTCATTGGACTAAGTCAGTTTGTTTCTGACTCCGTAGACCTTATTCGGGTCCGGTTTTCGTGACCGGACCCGATTTTTTCATAATTAAACAAAAGGAGATATAAAAATGTCACTTAATAAGAAATCGGTTGATGATATCAATGTTAAGGGCCAGAGAGTCCTCGTAAGATGCGATTTTAACGTTCCTCTTAAAAATGGCGTTATCACAGATGAGAACAGACTCGTTGCAGCTCTTCCAACTATCAAGAAGCTTATCGCTGACGGAGGAAAGCTCATCCTCTGCTCACACCTTGGTAAGGTTAAGACAGAAGAGGACAAGCAGACCAAGACTCTTGCACCTGTTGCAGTTCGCCTTTCAGAGCTTCTCGGACAGGAAGTTAAGTTCGTTCCAAATCCTGAAGTAGTTGGACCAAACGTTGTTGAAGCAGTTAATGCTATGAAGGATGGAGACGTTATCCTTCTTGAGAATACACGTTTCAGAGCAGAAGAGACAAAGAATGGAGAGGCTTTCTCTAAGGATCTTGCTTCTATCTGTGATGTATTTGTTAATGATGCATTTGGTACAGCTCACAGAGCTCACTGCTCAAATGTTGGTGTTACACAGTTCGTTGATACAGCTGTTGTTGGATACCTTATGCAGAAGGAAATTGATTTCCTCGGAAATGCGGTTGAGAATCCTGTAAGACCTTTCGTAGCTATCCTTGGTGGTGCAAAGGTTGCTGATAAGCTTAATGTTATCTCTAACCTCCTTGAGAAGTGTGATACCCTCATCATTGGTGGTGGTATGGCTTACACATTCCTTAAGGCTCAGGGTAAGGAAGTTGGACTTTCACTTGTTGATGATTCCAAGATCGATTACTGCAAGGAAATGATCGAGAAGGCTGAGAAGCTTGGTAAGAAGCTTCTTCTTCCTGTAGATACAGTAGTTGCTGATGGTTTCCCTGATCCAATCGATGGACCTATCGAAGTTGAGACTGTTGCTTCAGATGCTATTCCTGCAAATAAGGAAGGCCTTGATATCGGTGAGAAGACAAGAGCACTCTTCGCAGAGGCTGCTAAGACAGCTAAGACTGTTGTTTGGAACGGACCTATGGGTGTATTTGAGAACCCAACACTTGCAGCCGGTACAATAGCAGTTGCACAGGCTCTTGCTGAGACAGATGCTACAACAATCATCGGTGGTGGTGATTCTGCAGCAGCATGTAACCAGCTTGGATTTGGTGACAAGATGAGCCACATCTCAACAGGTGGTGGAGCATCACTTGAGTTCCTTGAGGGTAAGGAACTGCCAGGTGTCGCTGCAGCAAACGACGCGAACTAATTAAGCGGTGCACATGAATCGAACTTGGCATCGCAGACTTGTCTGCAGGATGACAAGTACGTATTCATGTATAGCGCGCGATAGCGCGCACAGACGAACGCAAAGCGTTCGGATTGGACCGCGGAGGCGGAACCGGATGGGACCGCGAAAGCGGAACTGAAAGGGACCACGGAGGCGGAACCGATTGGACCGCGGAGGCGGAACCGATTGGACCGTACAAGAAAGAGGAGATAATAAAGATGTCAAGAAAGAAGATTATCGCAGGTAACTGGAAGATGAATATGACTCCTTCTCAGGCTGTTAAGCTTGTTGCAGAGTTAAAGGATCTTGTAGTTAATGATGCAGTAGATGTTGTTTACTGTGTTCCTGCAATTGATATAGTTCCTGTAGTTGAGGCTGTTAAGGGAACAAACGTTAAGGTCGGCGCTGAAAATATGTATTTCGAGGACAAGGGTGCATATACAGGCGAGATTTCAGCTGAGATGCTTAAGGATGCCGGTGTAGAGTATGTTATCATCGGACATTCTGAGAGACGTGATTATTTCAAGGAGTGCGACTGCGTACTCAACAAGAAGGTTAAGAAGGCGATTGAAGCAGGGCTTACACCTATCCTTTGCTGTGGTGAGTCACTTGAGCAGAGAGAGATGGGCGTTACTATGGATTGGATCAGGCTTCAGATCAAGTCAGATCTTAAGAACGTTGCTGCTGATGACGTAAAGAATCTTGTTATAGCTTATGAGCCAATCTGGGCAATCGGAACTGGCAAGACAGCTACAACAGAGCAGGCAGAAGAGGTTTGCAAGGGTATCCGTGAGTGCATAGCCGAGATATATGATGAGGCTACTGCAGAGGCTGTTCGTATTCAGTATGGCGGATCAGTTAATGCCGGTAATGCAGCTGAGCTTTTTGCACAGCCTGATATTGACGGCGGACTTGTAGGCGGTGCATCACTTAAGGCTGATTTCGGCAAGATCGTTAATTACTGATAATCAATTGGGTGTGTACAATGGAAATCAAAAATCTTAAAAGTATTATTAATGAATGTATTCTTTATGCTGATGAGATCAACAAGAATCCGGATGTATATCCTGCCGAGGCCAAGATGCCTCTCAAGGATCTCCTGAGATATGATATGCTTATGTTCCTGGGCTATCTCTATGATCCTGAATCAACATTTATTGCTGATCAGGTTGAATATATCAGAGTAAACCTCAGAATGGTTATCTCGGAGGATAAGTTTATCGAGTTCGTTGAGAATAAGTGTAACGAGCCGGAATTCTTTACCATGCAGCCGAGATCTCTGGTGTTCTTTATTAATGATGATCAGAAGAGTACAGACCGTTCAGAACTCAGTATCTCTAAGTCTAAGTTTGTAGTTGACTGCTTCCGTAAGCTTGGTGAAGGCTTTATCAATTATGATGATGTCAGCAAGGATATACGTGAAAGACTTCAGAACTACATGCAGTTCCTTTACAACACTCTCATTGCAGAGGGCGTAATGAAGGAAAGAAGACTGAAACCTAGAGGAGAAGAGGCTCCAAAGGTTAATCCTATTGAGGACAAGACCAGAATGCCTGAAAAGACCAAGACGGTTTCAACCTTTGATGCTGCTACAGGTAAATTTGTTAATAAAGAGACTATCACCAGTTCGGGTTACAATCTTATCAAGAAGAGAGCGGATGATGTTTCTCAGTATGCAAACTTCATTTCCGAGGAAGAGAAGGATTCTACAAAGCGTGGTAAGAATAAGGTTGGTGCAAACAGACATGACGGTTATTCCGATGATGTCGAGCTTTCACTTGATGACCTTATTAAGAAACTCAAGGAACTGACAGGTCTTCATACTGTTAAGGAAGACGTTCTTCACCTTGTAAATATCATCAAGGTTAGAAAGCTTCGTGAGATGAAGGGCTACAGATGTCCGGAAATGTCATTCCACCTTGTATTTACGGGTAATCCCGGTACAGGTAAGACAACAGTTGCACGTCTTATAGCAAGAATCTATAAGCAGCTCGGAGTTGTCAGTCGTGGACAGTTCGTCGAGGTTGACCGTTCAGGTCTCGTTGACCACTCTCCGGGTGGTACAGCAATCAAGACAACGGCTGTTATTGATAAGGCTGTCGGCGGAATACTCTTCATTGATGAGGCATATACTCTTACAAGCTATAAAGATGTAGGAGACTACGGACAGGAGGCTGTTGATACGCTTCTGAAACGTATGGAGGATGATCGTGATGATCTCATCGTTATCGTTGCAGGATATACTGACAGGATGCATGAGTTCATCGAATCAAACCCGGGTCTTCGTTCACGTTTTAACAAATATATTTATTTCTGTGATTACACAAGCTCTGAGCTTATGGAAATCTTCAAGCTTATGTGTAAGGAAAATGATTACAGACTTACAGACAATGCTGCTTTCATTGCGGAGACATATCTTAGAGGTCTTGCAACCGAGAAAACAGATAACTTCGCAAATGCCCGTCTCGTTCGTAACTATTTCGAACGCTGCGTAGACAGACAGGCAACCCGTATATGTGATGACGCAGAGATCAATGAAGATGATCTTATCACCTTTATCCGTGAGGATATGATCGAGTCGGAAGTAGTGGGTCAGCTTACTAAGAATGAAGTATAGTTTATATATACTTTTTTGGCACGCTGTTTCATGGTTTTGAGCCGGCGTACCGTAGTACGAAAAACAAGGAGGCTAAAGGTATGAAGAAGTTCATAAAGGAATTCAAGGAATTCGCCCTTAAGGGAAATGTTATGGATCTTGCAATCGGTGTTATCATCGGTGCAGCTTTCGGATCGATCGTTACTGCATTTACTGATGATTTCATCAATCCTCTTATCGCATGTATCGGCGGAGGAGAGATCGGTGGAACTATCAAGCTTGGTGATACCGGTCAGTATCTCAACTGGGGGCACTTCGTAACAGCTGTTATTAATTTCATAATAATGGCATTCTGTATCTTCCTGATGATGAAGGCTGTTAATAAGCTTATGTCAGTTGGTAAGAAGAAGGAAGAGGAGGCAGCTCCTGTAGAACCATCTGCTGAAGAGAAGCTTCTTACAGAGATCAGAGATCTTCTTAAAGAAAAATAAGATATGATATCTTATCGGAACCACCGGTTGATCCCGGTGGTTCTTTTAAAGTACTATTGGGGCTTGTTGTAGGTAATAAAACCAGCATCTTATGATTGATCAAAAAAATTAAAATAGGTATTGATTATCATGCATATATATGATATTATCATTTTTGCGTGTTCGCGATAGGATTAACTTTTTTTGGAGGAAGAATCGTGGTCAAGACAATAGTTATAATTGCATTTTTGGTGCTTTCAGTAGTACTTACAATAATTATATTAATGCAGGAGGGAAAAGACAGCGGTCTTTCAGGTACACTTACCGGATCGGCTGATTCCTACTGGGCTAAGAACAAAGGACGTTCGAAGGATGCTGTCATCAAGAAGGTTACTGTATTCCTCGCTGTGCTTTATTTTGTTCTTGCAATACTGCTTCGTTCAAAGTGGATTTAATATGATTTTTAAAGGGTACTCTGATGATCAGAGTACCCTTT
>CAMNMC010000031.1 GCA_946544235.1 uncultured Lachnospiraceae bacterium
CAGCAACAGCAATGTTCAGGAATCCTGATGTTCCGAATGACGATCACCAGTTGACTGCAACTATAACAAATAGGGTTACAAAAGCGGCGACATATGCTGAAACAGGTGTCAGAACCTACACTGCAACGGTTGAGTTTAATGGCGAGACCTACACTGATACTAAGACTGAGGATATACCTGCACTTGGTTATACATATGGCGATTTTAAGTATGATTATAACAACTCAGGTGATGTTGTTATTATGGCTTACATCGGAACGGCAACGAGTGTTGAGATACCATCTGTAATTGAAGGGAAGAGTGTTGTAAGCATCAACGCTGCATTTAAGGATAACAAAACTATTACGGATGTTGTCCTGCCGAGTTCAGTAACAACTCTTGAGTACGGGGCATTTTCAGGGGCTAGCAGTCTTAAAAATATTAATCTGGAAAATGTTGAGCGAATGATCATAGGTTCGAATTTCTATAATTGCACCAGTTTATCAGATATCGTTCTTCCAGAGAATATTTATATGAGCAGCGGCCAGTTTAATGGGGCGAAGATGGATAGTATAACCATACCATGTATAATGAACGATGGTGATACAGTCAGTCTGGGGTATTTCGAGACCGGTGAGATGAAATTTGCAGAGGGAATCGAAAACGTTGCACTTAGTTTTGGTGGAATTCAGGTGCCGGAAATTATCATTCCTGACACGGTAACACAACTGGCATACTCACGTTTTAGTAATGTTAATACAAGTAAGATAGTCCTTGGAAAAGGACTGCAGAAGATTCCTAAAAATGTATTTGCATTTGTTCCGGATACCATGATTGTGATTGGTGAAAATGTTAAAGTCATTGAGCCATATGCGTTCGAGCACAACTATTTAAAGACTCTCGTGATACCTGATAATGTAACAGAAATACAATACATGGCATTTCGTAACAGTCAATCGCTCGAAAATATCACCTTCTCAAAGAATTTGACGAGGGTTGTCGGCGGATATGATGGTTTCATGAAGGGGTCTCTGTGGTACAGTAATCAGAGCGACGGGGTTGTTTATACCGGTGGAGCGCTTTATGCTTACAAGGGATCAGTGCCGGAGAATACTTCGATAACTGTCAAATCAGGTACAAAGGGTATCGGATATATGGCTCTTCAGTCTTCGGACGGAAGCGGAAGTAACATTAAGTCTGTTACACTCCCTGACAGTCTGACATATATTGGTGGAGCTTCGTTCTTCAATACGGGCATTACAGAGGTTACGATTCCTGAAAATGTTACAGAGATTGCGGCAGGTGCATTTGCAAATACAGAGCTTGATTCTGTGTTTATTCCAAGTACGGTTCAGGTGATCGGACAATATGCCTTTGGTTATAAAAATGATAACTTGAAAGGAAAAACCGCATGGGTTCTTGATGATAATTGGAGTAATGGATATTCATCAATTTATAACCAGTTTGGTTCTTCAACTTATCCGGCATCAAAGGTTGATAGTTTCAAGATCATTGGCTATAAGGGCACGGCTGCAGAACAGTATGCTATAGATAACGGATTTACATTCATTGATGCAGAGCAGAGTACTTGCGAACATGTCTATGATTCGCCGGTTTGGACATGGATAGGTTATAGCAAAGCAACCGCATTATTTGAATGTGAGAATTGCGGCCATGTTGAAACAATTGATGCTACAGTAAGCAGTAAAGTTACAAAGGCGGCAACCTGTGAAGCAACAGGAACAAGAACCTATACAGCAAACGTTACATTCAACGGAATTAAGCTTTCTGCAACAAAGAAGAAAACTATTCCGGCGACAGGTCATACCTACGGTGATCCGGTCTGGACATGGACCGGAACAAGCAGAGCAGTTGCGACATTTACCTGCAGTAATGGCTGCGGTCATATAGAGGAAGTAACAGCAACAATAACAAATAAGGTTACAACACCGGCGACCTGTAATACCAAAGGCGTCAGGACCTATACCGCAACAGTACGCTTTAAAGATAAGGAATACAAGACAACCAAGAAGGTATCGATATCAGCTAAGGGACATAGTTATGATGATCCTGAATGGAAGTGGACCGGAACAAGCAAGGCGGTTGCGACATTTACATGTAAGAACGGCTGCGGTCATGTTGAGAAGCTTACAGCAACTATTACAAATAAAGTTACTACATCGGCAACCTGTACAACCAAGGGTGTTAGGACGTATACCGCGGTAGTAAAGCTTAATAATAAGACTTACAAAACAACCAAGACCGCCTCACTTGCAGCAATGGGGCATAGCTACGGAGCGCCAACATGGACATGGACAGGAACTACAAAGGCTGTGGCAACCTTCACATGTGGAAATGATGATTCTCATGTAAAGAAAGTTACTGCAACTATAACCTCTAAGGTTACTCGGAAGGCTACAATAACTACAGCCGGAACCAAGACTTTTAGAGCAACAGTTACCTTCAATGGTGGTACTTACAAGAAGACTAAGACGCAGAAAATCTATCTCTTTGATAAGTCCAGGACAGGGCTGCAGAAGTATAACAATGTCCTTTACTATGTGAAGAACGGCGTTAAGTATACAAGCTTCACAGGCTTCGCAAAGTACGGAAAAGATTGGTATTACGTAGTCAAGGGCAAGGTTGATACGTCAAAGAATGACGTTATAAAGGGAACTGTTAACAGTAAGAGCGGCTGGTGGTGCATCCAGAAGGGTAAGGTTAACTTCAACTTCACCGGCATTGCTTCGAATTCACTTGGTTCATGGTATTGCAAGGGCGGCCAGGTGCAGTTTGGATACAGCGGCAAGATTACATATAACGGTAAGACTTATACGATTAAAGACGGGAAGGTGCAATAGCTTGTTAGCACTTTGTTGCGCAACAAAATAGCAACCGACATTTGATACATACCCCCTCTTTACTGGCAAACCGGTAAAGAGGGGGATTTTCATAAGAAATCTGCGGTGTTTTATTGATTTCAGGTGTTTTTTTCGGGCTGTTTATGGTAAGATTCTTACATGAGATAATCCATCTGAGTCCGGATTAATGAGTATGATGAACGAGGGGAGAAAAATATGTTTCATAGAAGATCGGATAAGAAAAAACATCTGAATATAAAACGCAGGGTGACAGGGATGCTTACGGCGCCTCTGATGGCTGTATCGGTACTCGCAGCAGGAGCTTTTATGGGCGGAAGCACAACGGGAGAAGGTGGTACAGGCATTAACTGGCTTGGCGTTGAAACAGGCTCATCAGTGAGCGCAGTCCACGCCCAGTCTACAAATGGTGCAACAATAAACTTCAGTGGCAGCAGGGAAATAAAGAATTACAATTATTCCGATATTTCATATAATTACGCAAAGCTTCTGCAGTACTCGCTCTATCTCTATGATGCAAATATGTGCGGAACCAATGTGGGCGAAAGGAGTCTGCTCAGCTGGAGAGATGACTGTCATACCTATGACAAGACAACCTACACGCGTAAGGATGGCAAGAAGGTAAATGTTGATGTTACCGGAGGCTATCATGATGCGGGCGATCATGTGAAGTTCGGTATAACCGAGGCCTATGCAGCGATGGTTCTGGAGATGAGCTATTACACTGATAAGAAGGCTTATGAGTCTGCAGGTCAGACCAAGCATATGAAGACTGTCGCGGATCATTTTGCAGAATATTTCAAGAAGTGTATGGTCCTTGATGCTTCAGGCAAGGTTGAGGCCTTCGTGGTCCAGGTCGGTGAAGGAAATGACGATCATAACAGCTATTGGGGCTCGCCTGAGAAGCAGCCTGCGAGCAGCGGAAGAAAGATATATTTTGCAACTTCAAACAGTGATCAATCAACCGATATCGTAGCACTTTCGGCGGCGGCACTTGCTCTTCACTATGCAAATTATAAGGATAACTCGAGCCTGGATGCGGCAAAGAAGCTGTTTGATTTTGCGAAGAACAATTCCAAGGCGGTTAATCAGACTGCGGGTGAATTCTACCGTTCATCGGGCTGGGAGGATGATTACTGTCTTGCGGCAGCGATACTTTACAAGATCACGGGAAACAGCACCTACGATTCGGAGTATAAAAAATACTGCAATACAACCAAGGGTAATAATATTTACTGGGCTCTCAGCTGGGACAATACGGCTCCTGCAATCGGATATTTCCGAAATAACAAGGATGCACTTAAGGCGTCGGCTGACGTTATGAATAACTATGTATCGAATGAAGGCTATGTATGCCTTCTGGACTGGGGCTCTGCAAGATATAATACAGCACTTCAGTACATCGGACTTCTCTATGACAAGGCTTCGGGAACCAAAACCTACAGAGCTTCTGCTGAGGCTCAGATGAAGTTCCTGCTCGGAAATAATTCGCAGAAGCAGTGCTTTGTTGTCGGCTATAATAAATATTCTCCGAAATATCCTCATCATGAGGCGGCTTCCGGCTATGGCTTCTCTGAACTGAATCAGGGAACACATTCAATGGCACATGAACTTATCGGTGCTCTCGTTGGTGGACCGAAGACGGACGGAAGCTATGCCGATACCGCGGATGACTATATTTATAACGAAGTAGCTATTGATTATAATTCAACGCTCGTTGCGGCAGCTGCAGCGATCTATTCGGGACATATCGGAGAGTCTTCACAGAAGATTGATTCAAAATATGCAAGCGACAACGGTTCAGGCGGCTCGGGAGATGTTTCACATGGTTCCGGCAATCCTGACGGCTCAACATATACAAGTGAGAAGGCGTTTGCGATACCTAAGACGTCCGGAGAAAATGTTGTTAAAACAACGTATAAGGGCGTGAGCGGATGGTATTACGTAAAGAACGGCAAGGTTGTTACATCCTTTACCGGCTTCGCTTCAAATAAAAACGGCTGGTGGTATGTTGAAAAAGGCAAGGTAAGCTTTAAAAAGAATGATGTAATAAAGGGAACCATTAACGGAACAAGTGCCTGGTGGTACGTTAAGGACAGTAAGGTTACATTTACGGATACTGTTGCGAAAAATGCCAACGGCTGGTGGCGTATCAAGACCGGAAGGGTTAATTTCTCTTACACCGGTGTTGCAAAGAATGATAATGGCTGGTGGCGTATCAAGGAGGGCAAGGTTGATTTCAACTTCACAGGCATTGCCAGAAATGAAAATGGCTGGTGGTACTGTAAGAATGGCAAGGTTGATTTCAGCTGTAATTCCGTAGAGCAGAATATGAACGGCTGGTGGTGTATCAGGAACGGCAAAGTTGATTTCACTTTCACCGGTATTGCAAAGAATAAAAACGGCAGCTGGTATTGCAAAGACGGAAAAGTTCAGTTTGGATATTCCGGAACAGTATGGTATAATGGAAAAAGCTATAATGTCAGGGATGGTAAAGTAGTAAAGTAATCTGAAAAGGTAAGCTTTACTGCTCCGGTAAAACCGGAAAATATATAGTTTTGAGTTATAATCAGGAGGGGTGTTAATGAAGCTGATCAAAAAAAGAACTAAACTTGCAGCCATAATGGCGGCAATAATGCTTATGGCTTTTTCCGCGAGTACTTTTACAGAAGCGGCTACGGTAAGAGATTCCGATAAGAAGACGGCCTCAAGTGGTACAGCAATAATCGGAGTAAACGGAACCTATGACAAGCCAAATGTATCTTCACTTCTGAACAGGATCAATGCCATAAGGAAGGAGGCCTGTAATGAAGGAGTGTATTGCAGGGCGCTCGGAAGAAAGCTTTCAAACAGTGATTATGTTGCTATAAGCTGGGATTCATCCCTTGAATATATAGCACAGGTCAGAGCGGCTGAGGCGGATGTATTTATGTCTCATAACAGACCTAATGAAACTTCGACCTTTACCCTCAGATATGGTGATAAGGGTTCAAGCGCAGAAGTAATAGCATGGAATTACGGCGGCATTCTCAGTGGTATCGAAGCATGGTATGATGAGAAGGCAACATACATCAGTGCACCAAATGACACATCATTGAATACAGGTCATTATGCGGCTATGATCAATCCGAATTATAAGAGCATCGGACTTGCAGGCTTTACATCCGGCGATACCGCAACACAGTATGAACTCTCAACATATATGGGCGAGTTCGGAACAGGAGCGGGAGACGGTAAGACTCTTGGCGCTTCAGGCGATTATATCCAGAAGATGGAAATACTGACCAGTAATGTTTCAGGCGTTAAGATCACAGGTGATACATCTGTTTCTGTAGGAAGTTCAAAGGTTCTGACTGCAAATTGCAGCCTGACTCATGCAGGTGCATGGACAGTTACTACATCAAATGCGATAGTATATTCAGGAGCAACATGGACTTCATTAAATACAGCTGTTGCGACAGTTGATAGTAACGGAAGAGTTACCGGAAAGAAGAAAGGAACAGCAACGATCGTTGCCAAGCTTGGAAACTATCAGGGGTCATTTACGGTAAATGTTCTCAGAGACAGTGTTATCAAGACAACCTATAAGGGCGTGAGCGGATGGTATTATCTGGGAAGTAATGATCAGGTTGATACTTCATTTAACGGCTTTGCTTCCAATTCAAACGGCTGGTGGTATCTTGAAAAGGGTAAGGTAAACTTCAACAAGAGCGGCATCATCAAGGGAACGGTTGACGGAACAAGCGGCTGGTGGTATGTAAAGAAAGGCCAGGTTATATTTACAAATACAGTTGCCAAAAATGAAAACGGCTGGTGGTGTATCAAGAACGGCAAGGTTGATTTCTCATACACCGGTATAGCAAAGAATGAGTATGGCTGGTGGCGAATCAAGAATGGTAAGGTAGACTTCAGATGCAATACCGTTGAGAAGAATGAGCTCGGCTGGTGGAAGTGTAAGGACGGCAAGGTAGACTTCAGCTGTAATACCATTGAGAAGAATCAGAATGGCTGGTGGAAGTGTAAGGACGGCAAGGTAGATTTCAGCTTTAACGGAATCGCTTCAAACAGATACGGTCAGTGGTTCTGCCGTAACGGCAAGGTAGATTTCAAGTTCAGCGGTGAAGTTCAGTATGATGGCTCTAAATATCAGGTTAAAGACGGACTTGTAAAATATAAATACTGATATCATTTATTTTGTAAATCAGGCTGCAAACCTTAGGATTATCTTAAGGGTTGCAGCCTTAAGTTTTTATTGATTATTTATCTGTTATAGTTTAAAATTAATTAATTATTGGTTGTTGTCAACGTGTCTTTAAATATATTTTATTGTTTGGAGAATTGTTTAGATAATGAACGGAAAAAACAGTACAAGAGCAAAACATCTCGATTTTATAGTAATTGATTTCATATGCGTCATCGGTTCTATGTGGCTGGCATATCTTATTTGGGTTCCTGAGGAAGAGAAGGTAGAATTCTTCGATAACTACAGGGCTCTTTCTATTGTTATGATGCTGGCGTATTTCTTTATAGTATTTTTCATTCCTGTACACAGCGGAATCCTTCGAAGAGGAAAGCTGAGGGAGCTTGAGAAGATAGTTGTCATGAACATTGGTATCCTTACAGTAATGCTGGGCTACCTCTTCGTTGTTAAGATATCATACATCTATTCACGTATGGTTTTCGGTCTCTTCTTCGTATTTGATATCGCGATAATGTTTATCGTTCACCTTATCTGGAAGAAGATACTTATCAGACACTACACTTCGGAAGCAAGCCAGAATAAGTGCATGATCGTTACACACAGAAGATATCTTGACGATTTCATGGCGATGATCGAGAAGAACAATCATGGCTTCTTCAGAATCGTGGGTGTTATCCTTCTGGATGATGAGATATCTGAAGAGGACAGAGTCATAAATGGAGTAAATGTTATAAAGAGAAGCGAGATGCTTGAGTACTTCAGACAGAATGCGGTTGATGAGGTTTATATCAAGGCGCGTAAGTCGGATTCGAGCTATATCACAAACCTCTTCCTTTCGATGGGCGTTATCGTTCATGTAAGTCTGGATGTATTTATAAGCGACCTGCCAAATGTATCTATTGATACGGTTGAGGACACAACTCTTGTAACAACACATATCAATTCTTCAACTCTCGGTCAGCAGGCAGTAAAGAGACTTTTCGATATCATAGTTTCCGTGATCGGTCTGATCTTTACGGGCATACTTGTGATCTTTATCACGCCGATCATCAAGAAGCAGTCTCCGGGACCTGTATTTTTCAAACAGGAGCGTGTCGGTAAGAACGGAAGACGTTTCAAGATGTATAAGTTCCGCTCGATGTATATGGATGCGGAGGAACGTAAGAAGGAACTTATGGATCAGAATCAGATGCAGGGACTTATGTTCAAGATGGATGACGATCCGAGAATTATACCTATCGGAAAGTTTCTGAGAAAGACTTCTCTGGATGAATTTCCTCAGTTTTTAAATATACTTAAGGGCGATATGAGCCTTGTAGGAACCAGACCGCCTACGGTTGATGAATACGAGATGTATCATCTCCACCACCTCAGCAGACTCGCTATAAAGCCGGGTCTCACCGGTATGTGGCAGACCTCGGGAAGATCTGACATTACCGATTTCGAGGAGGTTGTACGTCTGGATAATGAATATATACGTAATTTCAGTCTCGGACTGGATATAAAGATCATAGCAAAAACCTTTGGGGCGGTTCTCGGTATGAAGGGGTCTAAATAATTCGTGCAGGGTTATCGAGGATAATGATTTCCGGATAACTATACCAGGCATGAAGTGAAAGGGACATGATGAATTCATAATATGTCGGATAATACAGAAAAAAAGCAGGCGTCTATTAAGGTTAATTTCATATTGAATGCGATACTGACCATGTCGGGATTTTTGTTCCCGCTGATATCGTTCCCTTATGTATCGAGGATACTTAAACCTGAGGGAACCGGTAAGGTTCAGTTCGCAACCAGCGTAATATCATATTTTGCAATGTTTGCGGCACTCGGTACTTCAACCTATGGTGTGCGCGCCTGTGCAAAGGTAAGGGATGATAAGGAAAAGCTTACCAAGACCGCACAGGAAATATTTTATCTGAACATAATAACAGGCGCGATTGCATATGTGATGCTTTTTGGAACTATCATAGCCGTGCCAAAGTTCAGAAATGAGAAGATGCTGTATTTTATATGCAGTCTGATCATTTTCTTTACGGCTATCGGAATGGAGTGGATGTATAAGGCGCTTGAAAAGTACAGGTACATCACGATTCGATCAGTTCTTTTCAAGCTTATCGCGCTTATTGCGATGTTCCTTTTTATACATAAAAAGGGCGATTATAAGATCTATGCGGTACTTACGATCTTTGCTTCGTCTGCATCGGGAATCCTTAATTTCCTTAATGCACGTAAATACATAAGCTTTAAGAGACTTAAGCATTATGACTTTAAACCGCATATCAAGGCTTTGATCATATTCTTTGCGATGAGCTGTGCGACAACCATATATCTTCATCTTGATACGGTCATGCTTGGCTTCATGATAGATGATACAGAGGTTGGATATTACAATGCAGCTGTGAAGATCAAAACAATCCTTGTAAGTGTTGTTACCTCACTCGGAGCAGTGCTGCTTCCGAGAGCAGCCTACTATGTTGAACACAATCTGATGGATGAGTTCAGACGCATCAGTGCAAAGGCTCTTAATTTCGTTTGGATCTTTGCTGCACCGCTTATGGTTTATTTTATGATATTTGCATCTGAGGGAATATATTTCCTTTCGGGTAAGGACTACTCGGAGGCAATAATCCCGATGATCGTCATAACTCCGACGGTTATGCTGATCGGATTGACAAATATCATGGGTATCGAGATACTGGTTCCGACCGGAAGAGAAAAGATCGTGCTGTATTCCGAAATCGCCGGTGCGATAACGGATCTTATATTAAATGCGATACTTATACCACAGCTGAAGTCAACGGGAGCGGCTATTGGAACGCTTGTGGCTGAGCTGGTGGTATTTATATATCAGTATATTGCACTTAAGGGCGAAGTTGGTGATATCTTTAAGAAAATGTGTTACTGGAAGGTGGCTCTGGGACTTCTCATAGCATCCGGCGCATCCTTCTGGGTGAAGCTCCTGCCGCTTGGCAATTCGATGCTTCACAGCTTTATAAAGATGGCTGTTTCAGCCGTGATATTCTATGCGGCTTACGGAATCGTGCTGCTGGCAACCAAGGAAGAGCTGACCCGCAGCATCTGGAACTCGGTTGTGAAGAAGATTAGAAGAAGATAGGAATATAATAATGATCATCAGTTATATATGCCTCTGAAGGCGTATTTTATCTACAACTAAGTAGTAATATGCGAAGCATATTGCTATCATGAACGTAGTGAATGACACGGGACGCGAAGCGGACCACATGCATCACATTGTGATGCATGCATAATTCTGCTTGCAGAATTATGGTGCAGTGAGGCATATATGAATGATGACCTGTAGAATTATAAAGTATTGAGATTAAGATGAGGAGGAAGAAGCGATGTATGATTATCTTATAGTAGGTGCAGGTCTCTACGGTGCAACCTTTGCACGTGTTGCGGCTGAAAAGGGTAAGAAGGTTCTTGTTATTGATAAGAGGACCCACGTTGCCGGAAATGTATTTACGGAGGAGATAGAGGGTATCCAGGTTCACAAATACGGTGCTCACATCTTCCATACAAACAATAAACGTGTGTGGAATTTCGTCCAGAAATATGCTGATTTTAACCGCTTTACCAATTCGCCTGTTGCAAATTATAAGGGCGAGCTTTATTCCCTCCCTTTCAATATGTACACCTTCAATAAGATGTGGGGTGTTGTAACTCCTGAGGAGGCTGCTCAGAAGATTGAGGAGCAGAGGGCCGATGCGAAGGCTGCCATGGAGGCAGAAGGCGTTACCGAACCTCGTAACCTTGAGGAGCAGGCTATACTTCTTATTGGCCGTGATATCTATGAGAAGCTTGTAAAGGGCTACACCGAGAAGCAGTGGGGAAGACCATGTACTGAGCTTCCTGCATTTATCATAAAGAGACTTCCGGTGAGACTTATCTTTGATAATAACTATTTCAATGCACTCTATCAGGGTATTCCGATCGGCGGATATACGAAGATGGTAAAAAATATGCTTGATCACGAGAACATCGAGGTTAAGACCGGCGTTGAATATTTTGAAAATAAACCTGAGCTTGACGATCTGGCTGAAACTGTGCTCTACACCGGTCCGATTGATGCTTACTTCAATTACAGCAAGGGAACGCTTGAGTATCGTTCGGTTCGTTTCGAGAATGAGATACTTGACAAGCCTTCCTTCCAGGGAAATGCGGCAGTCAACTACACAGATTCCGAGACTCCTTGGACACGTATTATCGAGCATAAGTGGTTTGAATTTGGTAAAGACAAAGACGGCAATGATCTTCCGAAGACTGTTATCAGCCGTGAGTTCAGTTCGGAGTGGAAGCTTGGTGACGAGCCTTACTATCCGGTAAATGACGAAAAGAACAGTGCGCTCTACGCACAGTACAAGGAACTTGCGGATGCTGAGAAGGGTGTTATCTTCGGCGGACGTCTGGGCGAGTACAAATATTATGATATGGATGCAGTAATAGCAGCAGCGCTTGAGAAGGCGGATGAAGTTCTGTAACTGCAGAAATGCGGTGGAAGTCAGAATCGCATTATGGACCGTGATATGGACAGGTTGATGTTTCAACATAAGCAGACGGTATCCGGTTCGAAAATATGATATGTTGATGGTGGAAGGGTATGAATATAGCTGTGATATTTGCCGGAGGCTCCGGCACACGAATGACAAATGCAGATAAGCCTAAGCAGTTTCTGATGGTTCATGGAAAGCCGATAATTGTTCATACCATTGAGAAATTTCAGAAGCATCCGGAGATAGGCGGTATCGTTGTGGCGTGCCTCGCTGACTGGATTCCTTATGTTCAGGAGATGAAGAAGAGGTACAGTCTCGATAAGCTGGGAGCGATAGTTCCGGGTGGAGAAACAGGACAGATGTCGATCTATAACGGGCTGAAAGCAGCTGCAGAGGTTTATGGTTTTTCGTCTGACGGCAAAGATGGACAAGAGAGATATGATCGGTCTGATGTCGGTAATCCAAATATTAACAACAGTGATTTGTTTAATGGTATACATGAGAATGAGAAAAATATTGTCCTCATCCATGACGGCGTTCGTCCACTCATCGATGAGAAGGTCATCTCTGACAATATCGCCGCCGTTAAACAATATGGTTCTGCGATTACATGTACGCCGGCGACTGAGACGGTTATTCTGGTGAGAGATGATGTGGAAGGCAAATCAGAATCATCTGGCGGACAGATAAATGCCGGGCAGAGTGATCAAGACCACCTTAAATCAGGTTCGGACCGGAATACTGACCACAATCATGTCGAATCGGTTCCGGACAGGAGCCGAAGTCGATTTGCCAAGGCACCGCAGAGCTTCTTCCTTAAGGATATACTTTCCGTTGAGGAAAGAGCAATAAGTGAAGGAAGGACGGATATGATAGATTCCTGCACGCTTATGAAAGAATACGGATATTCACTTCATACGGTAATCGGACCGTATTACAATATAAAGATCACGACACCTGAGGATTTCATAATCTACAGGGCACTTTATGATGCTATCGAGAACGAGCAGCTGTAAACAGGTTGGCATTAAACATATGAGATATGCATCCGGCTGCAGAATTCTTGTTGGGATTTATGATAAATACTCTTCGGTTGCGGAAGTTGGTAAGAAAACATAGAACATTTGAGATATAGAAGGGATTATAGGGTAAAGCATGCAGTATAATGTGGATTTCGAAGTATGTGCACTCGTATTTCTTGTAATTCTATATATTAATTTCCGTTTGGTACGCCGCGTCAGCAGTGCGCAGTCAAGGGTGTATCATATCCTTCTGCTTGCCGCAATCGTTGATATCGTATCTGATATTATCGGCAGTATAATGATAAATCATTATCAGGTCGTTAGTTCTTTCGTCAGCACGATCGTGATGACGATCTTCATGTTCATGCAGGCTGTAATTCCATATATCATTATGAATTATATCGTGATCATGGGAAATACAGAGTATAATAAGAAAAAGAGAAACTTCTATTTCATTTCCGCGATTCCGGCGACCATGATGGTGATCATAACCATCATGAATCTCTTCGGACCACTTACCTTCTATATTGACAGGAAGGGCTATCATCACGCATTTTTCCATGATTTTTACTATTATTCAGCCGGATTCTATCTGGTGCTCTCTATTGTATATGTTATGATGGTCTGCAGGAAGCTGCCATTGATCCAGCATATCAGGATATATGCGATGGCACTTTTTATAGTCATTGCAACCGCATTACAGTATTATTATCCGGAGTATAATCTTTCGGGTGTGGGCGTTGCCTGCGGTATATTTATCCTCTATCTGACTGTGGAAAATCCTGCGGTTTATGCAGATTCGGTGACCAGTGCACTTAATCGTAAGGCCTTCTTCCAGCATCATTCTGAGTTGGTGAAACTGAAGAAAAAGAAGCAGATCTATGTTCTGGCCCTTGATAATTTCAAGATCATCAATGAAGTTTTCGGTATGGATGGCGGTGATGAATTGATGCGCCGTCTTGTCAGTGCGGTTCAGCAGCATTATCCGAAAGGCAAGGTTTACAGATATAACAGTGATATATTTGCCCTTGTTCTGGATAATAAGCATCAGCTTGAGACGGATGAGATGGATGATATCAGGAGTATCATCAGCAATAAACTCGAACTGAACGGGCTTGATGTTGAGCTTTCTGCCTGTGTGTGCCATATTCCTGCAAAATACGAGATTGCGAACACTCTTGAGCTTTCGAAGGCGGTTGATTATGCCATAACCGAAGCAAAGAGAAGAGGCAAGGCGCAGAATATAGAGATAAGTGACAGGTTCTTCAATGAACTGAAGAGAAGAGCCACGATTGAACAGACCATGCTTGCGGCTATTGATACTGATTTTTTTGAAGTTCATTATCAGCTGATCTATGATACGGAGAGAAAGGGCTTTCATTCGATGGAGGCACTCGCCCGCCTGAATGTTCCGGGTTATGGCTATATTCCGCCGGATGAATTTATCAAGATTGCCGAGCAGAACGGAATGATCAATCAGATCGGAATGCTTGTTCTCAGCGAGGTGTGTAAGACTATCCGTGATGAAAAGCTTGCGGATCTCGGTATAGATTTTGTAGAGGTCAATCTGTCTGTGGTTCAGTGTATGAGAGAAAATCTCAGCGAAGAGATAGTTGATGTGATCGGTCAATTTGGTATTCCTGCCGAAATGATAAACCTTGAGATAACGGAGAGTACAGCGGCTTATTCTGAGAAGACGCTTCTCCAGAATATGGAAAATCTGATCGAAAATAAGATCAAGTTTTCTCTGGATGATTATGGCTCAGGCTATTCAAATATAAACTATATCGCACTTCTTCCGTTCTCAATAATAAAGATCGACAAGGAATTTGTCTGGGCAGCCTTCAGAGATGAGAAGATGAGAAGAATCCTTCAGAACACTATCGAGACCTTCAAGGACATCAATTTCAAGGTGCTTGCAGAGGGTGCGGAAAGCCGGGAAGTGGCAGATGCCCTTATAGAAATGGGTATAGATTATATTCAGGGCTACTATTTCTCTAAACCTGTACCAAAGGAGAAAATGATCGAACTTCTGAAGTAGAGTTGTTTTGATTGACAGAAGATATGAGTAAGACAAAATATTACGCAGTTAAAAACGGCAAAGTGCCGGGAATATATACGAGCTGGGATGAATGCCGAAATAATGTCAGCGGTTTTTCCGGAGCGCAGTATAAAAGCTTCGGAACGCTTGAGGAAGCGAGAGCATACCTCGGACTGCAGGATGGTGGGCAGATGTCGATCGAGCAGTTTGTGGATATGACAGAACCGTTCGCATTCGTGGATGGCTCCTTCAATTCGGTGACGGGAGTATATGGCTACGGCGGTTTTCTGATCGCCGGAGGTAAAAAATACATTCTCACAGGAAGCGACAATGATCCCGAGATGGCATCAATGAGAAATGTTGCCGGAGAAATCTGCGGCAGCGTTGCCGCAGTTGACAAGGCCATCGAGCTGGGACTCCCGGAGATAAGCATCTATTATGATTACGCCGGTATAGAGAAGTGGGCCGACGGCAGCTGGAAACGTAATAAAAAGGGTACGATAGAGTACCATGATTATATGCAGCAGGCTCGCGGACGTATCAAAGTGCACTTCGTCAAGGTCAAGGGACACTCCGGTGTCGAAGGCAACGAAGAGGCTGACCGTCTGGCTAAGTCAGCGGTGGGAATCTAATATAATATAAAATGCACGGACACATATATTTCTCAGCGTGCTAAGATTTGCTAAATCAATACAAATCTCGCAATACTTCGAAATATATGCGCCCGTGCTTTTTTCATATTGTATTAGTTTCCAATAAATAGAGGATATACCTATGCGCTATAAATTATCCTTCCGCCGCAGATCGTGTAGTGTACGCGGCCCGGAAGTTCCCATCCTATGAATGGACTGTTTGAAGCCTTGGAAGCAAATTCCTCGGCTTTGACGGTCCATAATTCATTTTCTCCGAAGATAACGAGGTCGGCAGCTGCACCTTCTGAGATACCTTCAGGTATCATGCGATAAAAGCGCATAGGAGCATCACTCATAAGAGAGATGAGCTTCATCAGACTGATATGACCCGGCTGAACAAGTGACTTGATTCCGAGAGCAAGGGAGGTTTCGAGACCTGTTATACCGCTTGGTGCCTGGGCAAGCGGTTTTGCTTTCTCTTCGGCACTGTGAGGTGCGTGGTCAGTAACGATCATATCAATCGTTCCGTCCTTCAACCCCTCGATTATGGCCAGTCTGTCCTCTTCGGTACGGACAGGAGGGTTCATTCGTGCATTAGTACCGTATTTTAAAACTGCCTCTTCAGTAAGGGTAAAATGATGAGGTGTAGCCTCTGCGTGAATGTCTGCGCCGAGCTTCTTGAAGGTGCGGACTATTTCTACGGAGTTCTTTGAACTGATATGCTGTATGCAGAGAGAAGCACCTGTGTGGAGAGCCAGAACTGCATCACGGGCAGTCATGATCTCTTCAGCTGTGCGGTCTGCACCGCCGTAACTGAGCTGCTCTGATACAGCACCCTTGTTAACGCCTGCCTGATATACGAACTTAGGATCCTCCTCATGGAGAGATACAGGAAGGTCAAGCTCTGCGGCCTTCTTCAATGCTTCGAGAAGTACTGTTTCATCCATGATCGGAAGACCGTCATCGGTAAAGCCTGCGGCTCCTTCCGATGCGAGAAGCTCCATATCAACGAGTTCTTTTCCCTGCATACCCTTTGTGACGGTGGCAGTCTGGAGAACATTGATGCCGGTAGTTTCGCCCTTCTGCTGGATGTAATGAAGGGTTTCGACATTATCAACAGCCGGTTTGGTGTTAGCCATGCAGATAACGGTTGTCACTCCGCCCCTTGCGGCAGCAGCGGCACCGGTTATTATATCTTCCTTGTAGGTAAAGCCCGGATCACGGAAATGTACATGGGCATCAACAAGCCCCGGAGCAACGATGAGTCCGTCAGCGTCGATGATCTCGAGACCGTCGTCAGGGATTACGTCACCAATATATTTCTTAGTGTCATCAGGTGTTATTTCGTCCTCGATGCTGAGAATCTTTTTACCGGAGATCAGTATGTCTTTTATTGCGTCGGTTTCTGTAACAGGGTCAACAATATGGCCTTTTTTGATGAGTATCATTCGCTTTGCCCTCCGTATGATGAAGTATTTTTAATCATGAAATGCAGGAAATATATCCTGCTGTGTTGTGCGTGATTATTATGGCTGTAATATTCTGACTGTAATGTTCCGGCTGCTAACAACATCCGGATTAAAAATCATAGCCATGACCGGTTTCATAGTATCATAGAGTGATGAAATTAATCAATATTAAACCGCAATAATCGTGACGGATCGGAATTAAATATAACGTGAATTTGGAGGGGTGATCGAGACGGCCGTTCAATCGGATTGGGAGCATATAGAGATAGAAAATATTGCTTTTTTAAGACGTTTATAAACAGAAACAGCCCCATCTTCGTACGTGATGGGGCTGACTGCGTAGGAGGGTTTTAAAAGGGGGATCAGTATATGAGATACTGTTTTCCTACGTAGTATAATAATTGTATATTATATTATCTGTCACTGTCAACCGGATAATTGTGAATTAATCTGTTGCAGCTATGAGTGATCATTACGGATAAACTCGCTCACGTTGATAACATGATCAACGTTGGCGAATCTGTCGCTCTGTGAGCCACTCTGATAATTAGTGATGGAAGAGTCTGATGCCTGTGAAGGCCATTGCAATTCCGTATTTGTTGCAGGTCTCGATAACGTTGTCATCTCTGATAGATCCGCCAGGCTGAGCGATGTATTTAACACCACTTCTGTTTGCTCTCTCGATGTTGTCACCGAATGGGAAGAATGCGTCTGAACCGAGTGCAACGTCGTCCATCTTCTTAAGCCATTCTTTTCTTTCTTCTCTTGTGAAAACCTCAGGCTTCTCTGTGAAGAAGTTCTCCCAGATGCCGTCAGCAAGTACGTCCTCATAATCATCGCTGATGTAAACGTCGATAGTGTTATCTCTGTCGGCACGCTTGATGTCAGCCTTGAATGGAAGGTTCAGAACCTTCGGAGACTGGCGGAGGAACCACTTGTCAGCCTTGTCGCCTGCGAGACGTGTACAGTGAATACGTGACTGCTGGCCGGCACCGATACCGATAGCCTGCCCGCCCTTAACGTAGCAAACTGAGTTTGACTGAGTATATTTTAAAGTGATCATTGCGATTGCAAGATCGATCTTAGCTGACTCAGGGATGTCCTTAGCGTCTGTAACTATATTTGAGAAGAGAGCATCATCGATAACGAGCTCGTTACGACCCTGCTCGAAGGTGATGCCGTAAACGTCCTTGGTCTCGATAGGTGCAGGAACGTAGTCAGGGTCAATCTGGATAACGCAGTAGTTGCCGTTCTTCTTAGACTTAAGGATCTCAAGAGCGTCATCATCGTAGCCCGGAGCAACGATACCGTCAGAAACCTCTCTCTTAACGAGACGTGCTGTTGCAGCGTCGCAGGTGTCTGAAAGTGAGATGAAATCGCCGAAGGAAGACATTCTGTCAGCGCCTCTTGCTCTTGCATATGCGCTTGCGAGTGGTGTGAGCTCACCCATGTCATCTACCCAGTAAATCTTCTTCTCAATGTCTGTGAGTGGAAGACCAACTGCAGCTCCTGCAGGTGAAACATGCTTAAATGATGTTGCAGCAGGAAGTCCTGTAGCCTTCTTCAGCTCCTTAACGAGCTGATAGCCGTTAAATGCGTCGAGGAGATTGATATAGCCCGGTCTGCCGGAAAGTACTGTGAACGGAAGCTCGCCGTCCTTCATATAAACTCTTGATGGCTTCTGGTTTGGATTGCAGCCGTATTTCAGTTCAAGTTCTGTCATTACTATATTCCTTTCTGTTGAATACTTATTATCACGCAAATAAATACATCCCCTCGGGCGTAGGTGAAATACGCCCTCGGGGACGTATTTATTTGCTATTTACACATTCTTATTAACAATACGAGTATCATATTTACCAGTTTCAACATCAATAAATCTGGTGAAGAGGGATACCTTGTTGTCTTCATTGAGGCTCGTCCATACGATGTCGGTGAATTCGTCGAGATCATCTGTAGGGATAGTTACGCGGGTTGGCTCGCCTTCGTAGCTTGGAAGCGGATTGCCGTCACCCATGTAGGTGTGGATGAAGTGACCTTCAGCTGCCTTCGGATTGTCATATGAGAATGTGAATCTGAGGCACTGATCCGGATCGCCGTTGTCTGACTTGAGGATTGACATCTCGTAGGTGTAACCTGCCTCTGTGTGAACGATACCTGAGATCCTAGGTGTGAAGTTCGGAGCGTCAGGCTCGAATTCACGGTTTCTGAGTGACTCCTCAAAGGTGTCACCCTGCTCCATATTTTCGTATATAGTATCGGTCTGATCACCATTTGTAACGATGGTGTCGCTGCCGAGAACTCTTACAGGTGCGTAGATGATGAGGCTTGGATCCTCAAGCTTTGAAGGATCGAAAGCTTCTGTTCTGATGCCCTCGCCCTCGGTAACAAATACTCTGTTGCGGCTGTTACTTGAACGTCCCATGATGAAGTAAGCGATTGCTGCCTTCTTACCGTCAGGGGTTCTTCCGATAACAATGCCTCTTCCCGGATAGCTTGTGCTGCCGATTTCTTCTGCTAAATTCTTTAAAACCATGATATTACTCCTTTATTATAACTTTTCACAACTGTTCTTAACTCTGAGATGTTGTCATGACTTATCATAACCTGTCATGACTTCGCACATCTATGATAACAGATAAATATATTTTTTCAAGATTTGAAAAGGAATTAATTATACAAGTTTTATTATATTGAAACCATTGTGATTACGAATATAATCGTACGGCTATGTCAATAACATTTTGAATCAATCTGTAAAATGAAATTGTTGTAAATAGTACATAAATGTACTATAATGAAGATGTATTTTTAAGCAAAACAAGGGAAACCTTGCGACGCAAAGCTGTAGGATCTAAAGTCAAAAATGAGGGTGGATCGTTTGTTTAGCATTTTGACAGCCGTTTGCTTTTTGTTTTCAGACATCAGACTCTATGGTGGGTCTGTTTTTTTTCTATCAGATCATACAAATCATGGTGATGCCGTGGCTGTTGATCAGAAGGATGCGATGAAAAAATCAGATTATTTGATTAAAAAATGTGAGAGAAAGAGAGGGAGGTTCAATGAAGAGGTTTAAGAAATTAATTGTATTTATGGTCATTTTAGCGGCAACACTTGGATATACGAGAGTTGCACTTGCGGAGACAATAGACCAGGCCACAAGCATAACGTTGGGTAAGTCATATACCTATGATCATCATGAAGGTGAAACAAAGTATTTTAAATTTACTGTGAGCAAATCAGGATATCTTTATTTCAAAATGATCGAAGCGGGTGATGACGTATCGGTATATCTTGTTTCTTCAACGGGAGAAGAGTATAACTTGCTATCTACTAGCTATAATGAGAATTTGGGGTATAGCGTTGGCGATAAGACAAGGCCTATACTTGCGGGTACTTATTATATTGAAATATATGATTATTCTTCTAAAAGCTCAACATTTACAGTTTCATTTAAAACATCTTTTACATCATCAGATGAGAGTTATGCGGAAACGTGTGATAAGAGATACGAAATTATCAGAACCGCAAAGAAAGTTGATCCTGAAACGGAATACAAAGGATTTCTTACAGGATATTGTTATGATTCTTTAAAAGATGAAGTTGATATGTATAAAGTTGATGTGAGTGCAGCTGCTGCATTCAAATTAAATATTAAAAGGGAAAAGTATCATACTCTGAATTTTTATCTCGTTGACAGTGAAGGAAATGAAATAGATGAGTGCACCCTATGTGACGATAAAACACTGTCAGGAAATATCAATTTTAATCTAAAAAAAGGTACGTACTATCTAAAATTCGAGTATTGTTATAATTGGAATTATTGTGATGATGTTGGGATGTGTTACAGTTTCAAGGTTTCTCAGTTCCCGATTAATATATCAAAACAACCTAAGACTATTACAATTAAGTCAGAAGGAACTGCAAAGTTATCTGTGAAGTCAGATTCGTATGGAGCAAAGTACAAATGGTATGAGAGTACCGATGGCGGAAAAACATGGAAGGCCAGTTCCAAAAATGGTTATAATACAGAGACTCTTAGTGTAAAAGCTACAGAGGAACGTGATGGACTTAAATTCCGTTGCAAGGTATATGTCGGAAGCAAGTATAAGTATTCAAAAGCTGTAACACTTAAGGTCAGACCGACGATCACAACCCAGCCTAAGGGGAAAATCGTAGAATGTGATGGCAGGGTAAAGTATACTGTTGAATCAGGCTTTTCAGATGTGAATTATCAGTGGCAATACAGTACTGATGGTGGAAAAACATGGAAAGTAAGCGGAGCAACGGGTAATCAGACAGCAACCTTATCTGTAACAGGATCGGCAAATCATCATGGATATTATTATCGTTGTAAGGTTTCATCAAAGAGCGGTGCATACAGATATTCCAATAAGGCTGTTCTCAGGGTTAAACCAAAGATTACTCTTCAGCCAAAGAGTGTTTCGGTAAAAAAAGGAACAAATGCAGTATTTACCATTGATGCCAAGGGAGCAAACCTTAAATATCAGTGGCAGGTAAGTTCTGATGGCGGCAAGAGCTGGCATAATACGACAGTAAAGGGTAATAAGACAACGAAGATTACTGTTAAGGCGAAGGCTGACCAAAATGGCAGACGATACAGATGCGTCGTATCGACTGGTTCGACCAAGACATATAGTGACGCCGCAAAACTGACCGTGAAATAATAAAATTGTAGAAGAAGCAACTGTTCTTATCTGAGCAGTTGCTTCTTTTTGTTGTAATAATATGAGTTTTGTTATAATCTATATATGTATTATTTATTGTTTCACAGTGGGGTGGAAGATGAATTTTTTGATATGTGATGATGAAAAAATTGAGGCGGAGAGAGTTGAGACGCTCCTCAGCGAAAAAGGTATATTGAAGGCTGATGACAGCGTGAAAAGGATAACTCCTTCACAGCTGTTAGTGGATGTTGAAGAGGGCTTCTTTAAGGATACCGATATCCTGATATCTGATATTCAGTT
>CAMNMC010000032.1 GCA_946544235.1 uncultured Lachnospiraceae bacterium
GGAAAAAATACAGAACAGTGATGCGATTGTGTTTATATATCCTGTATTTTGGACAGAAGCACCGGCAAAGCTTGTGGGTTGGTTTGACCGGATTTGGACAACAGGATTTGCTTATAAACCAGATCCTGCGATGAAGGTTCTTGAAAAAGCATTATTTATAGTTTGTGCAGGAAAATCAATAGAATCTCTCATTGAAACTGGGGAAAAGAGTGCTATGGAAACAGTAATGTTGGGAGATAGAATTCGTGATAGAGCAAAAGAGAAAGAAATGGTTATTTTTGATAGTGTAACGCATTGGAATGAGGAAGCGCGTAGTGAGAGTATTCCTCGACATCTTTCCAAGGCGTATGAAATGGGTATAAATTTTTGATACACTCAAAACTTTCTGCTTACTCTATGATGTAATTAATATTTTTTATAGGATAATAATGCGTTACTTTTGGAAAGTGTAAGTAAAGTTTCAGAATATGCGTGATACATTAGATGTTAAAGAGGCAGATAGCATGAAACATGTGCATGATTATGAAATAAGACATAATGCGCTCAGCGCAGAAGAGTTCAAGCTTTTGTGGGAATCGGTAAGAGGACAGCCGTTAACCATAGAGCAGGCAAGACTTGCAATTGAGAATACTCTTTTTAGTGTTTCTATGTATGATGGAGACACTATTATTGCTATGGCAAGGGTAATAGAGGATAATGGTTTATGTTACTACTATGATGCTACAGCGGAGCAGGATGCTGTGAACATAGGGCGTGTGGCGGAGCTTGCCGAGAAACATGGTGTGACAATGACGGAAGTATCACTGGCATGGCTTCTTACTAAGGTAACTTCTCCGGTGGTAGGTGCGACCAAGCTTCATCATATAGAAGGGGCAGCAAAGGCTGTGGACATTGAACTTACGGATAATGAACTGAAGTATCTCGAAGAGCCATATGTGCCACATCCGCTTGCAGGTGTTATGGCACAGAATAAGAGAAGTGATGCTTCAAAGAAACATGTATGGTCTACCGGAGACCAGAAAATTGGAAAGTGAGGTAAAACGCAATGAGCGAGAAAATTGTACAGACAGCAGGAAGAAATCAGCTTGGCGAGTTTGCACCGATGTTCGCGCATCTGAATGACGACATACTTTTTGGTGAAGTGTGGAATGAGAAAGCGATTGATGTTAAGACCAAATGCATTATTACAGTGGTTTCACTTATGGCTTCAGGTATCACTGATTCTTCCCTGACATATCACCTTCAGAATGCAAAGGCTCACGGAGTTACAAAGGAAGAGATTGCAGCGATTATAACTCATGCAACTATGTATGTAGGATGGCCAAAGGGATGGGCAGTATTCCGTCTTGCAAAGGAAGTATGGAATGAAGAAGTGCCTGAACTTACAGAAAAAGACAGATATCAGAATTCTATATGCTTCCCTATTGGAGATCCTAACCCTTATGGAGAGTTCTTTGTTGGACAAAGTTATCTTGCTCCTGTTTCAACGGAACAGGTACCTGTATTTAATGTGACTTTTGAGCCGGGATGCCGTAATAACTGGCACATCCATCATGCAAAGAATGGTGGCGGACAGATGCTGATCTGCATCGGTGGAAGAGGATATTATCAGGAATGGGGTAAAGATGCAGTTGAGATGACACCCGGTAAAGTAATAAACATTCCTGCTGAAGTTAAGCATTGGCACGGAGCAGCACCGGATTCATGGTTCTCTCACCTTGCAATCGAGGTTGCCGGGGAAGAAACAAGCAACGATTGGCTGGAAGCAGTATCGGACGAAGACTACGGCAAATTATCATAAATCATAACAGGAGGAAGCGAAAGATGTTCAATAATACGATCACATTATCAAATAAGGGGGCTGACACAAGATGAAGAGAATAATATCGGTACTTGCAGTTGTTTTATTAGCTATTGGTCTTACGGCATGTGGGAATGACGAAACTCAGGCAACACACGATGCTGCTCAGACAGTGCAGGCTGAGAGTTCTGAGGAAGTGAAAACTACAGACAATACTGAAGAGGAAGCACAGCAGGTCGAGACAAGCGAAGTCGCTTCAAACACAAACGATGAAATTGTGGAAGATACTTCTACTGAGAATACAGGCGGCTCTGAGGAAAACAGTGGTGTTCTTGTAGTATATTTCTCTGTAACCGGAAACACAAAGGGTGTTGCAGAAAAGATCGCAAGTATCACAGGAGCGGATACCTATGAGATCAAGGCTGCGCAAGAGTATACAGATGATGATCTTAACTGGAATGATTCAAACAGTCGTTCAACCAAGGAACAGAATGATTTGGCTGCAAGACCGGAGATAGGAAGTGATGCGATATCGCTTGATGGATATTCTACCATCTATATCGGATATCCGATCTGGTGGGGAGAAGAACCCCGTATCATGGATACATTTGTGGAGAACTACAGCTTTGATGGCATTACAATGATTCCTTTCTGTACTTCAGGCAGCAGTGAAATAGGCAGAAGCGGTCAGAATCTTGCGGACAATGCCGGAAGCGGAACATGGCTTGAGGGCAAGCGTTTTGGAGGCGGAGCATCGGAGGATGAGATCAAATCCTGGATAGAGGGTTTACAGTAAAGAAAGAGTGAGGGTGGATGTATGTTCAGAGAAATGAGACGTTTTAAACAGCAGATTCCAAACGAGGAATGTATAGAAATACTGAAAAACGAGCCGAGAGGTGTGTTATCCGTCCTGGGAGATGACGGATATCCCTATGGCGTCCCTATGGATCATTGGTATTCAGAGATTGATGGGAAGCTTTATTTTCATTGCGCGAAGGACGGTCATAAGCTTGATGCAATATCAAAGTGCGATAAAGTCAGTTACTGCGTGATGGATAAGGGTTATCAAAAAGAAGGCGAGTGGGCGCTGAATATCTGTAGCGTAATAGTGTTTGGACGGATTCGCGAGGTTACAGATGAAGATAAGAAAAAGGAGATATGCACTTGTCTTTGCCAAAAATTTACGGATGATGAAACATATCTTGAAAAGGAAATGAAAAATGCCTTTCCTCGTGTATGCTGTCTTGAACTGGATATAGAACATATGACCGGAAAACTTGTGAACGAGGCATAGTGATTAACTTACAGTATATTGAAGAAATATATTTGAATGATGTAAAAGTTTATGAATGTGTATTTCATGAGCTTCCTGTTCCTGATGTTTTTCGGAATGCTAAAGGGAACGGATAAGCTGGTGAACAGGGTGTTTGGGATATAGGAGCTAAGGATAATGAGATTGGCGCTTGCAGATAGCGGGCAGATAATGTTCAGCGACTTTGCCTCAGCGCAGCCCCGTATGGGAGACCAGTTTAGGCTTGGCAGAGATTGATGAGATACGTAAAGCAGTGATGCAAAGACCTTGGAAGGTATGAACACCGAAAAATAATATTGAGTGATCAGAGGCGGTTATGAATTTAAAAACGATTTCATAACTGCTTTTTTTCGTTTTTTTTCGTTTCATTTAATGGTAACTCGCAGAATATCGCAGAATGAAGTGTTGCGGTTTTGTTGCTCTTTTTTTGATAAAATAATCATGTTGAATAAATGAAATCCCCGAAAAGAGATAAAATAGTGTATATCATAAAAAGCACATAAAATATTACTGGTAATTAAAGATTTCAACAAAAATAATGGATAATTGTGTGGTTTTATGGTATATTATTTTTGTGGATAACATGTCAGAGAGCCTGGGATAAAGGCCGCTTGACAATGGTTATATCAAAACATGAGGAGGTTTACAGATGGAGAATAATAATCAGCAGGTATGTACCCCAGGGGGAATGCAGGGGATGATGCCTACACCTCAGCAGATGATGTCGATGGCTCAGCCATGTATGCAGCAGATGATGCAGATGATGCAGCCATATATGCCAATGATCCAGCAGATGATGCAACAGTACATGCCGATGATCCAGCAGATGATGCAGTCAATGGGTATGCCGGCAATGCCGTTTATGGGTATGGGAGCAGGTATGGGTCAGCCGGGCAGCGATATCTTCGACAAATACTACTCAAAGAAGGTCGATAAGCCTATCGAAAAACCAAATGTTATTAAGCTTACAAAAGCTAAGGTAAAGAAGCCTACCAAGACACCTGAACAGGCGCTTGATACGGTATTATCGCTTATTTTACCGAACTGCGATAAGGATAAGAGCTTTTTTGAGCAGGGAATGAGTTCGTTTGATGTTATCAAGCTGATCACACGTTGCGGTGAGAACGGATATATCGTTGAAATGAAGGATGTATTTAAGACTCCTACATATAATGAACTTGTTAAGAAGATGAAACCGGGAGAATAATTGACAGAGCGGGGGTGCGAATATTGTACTTAGAAGTAAAGAATCTGCACAAAAGCTTTGGCGAAGGAGATTATAAGTTTCAGGTTCTCAAGGGAGTTGATTTCGGGGTAAATAAAGGTGAGATATGTGTTCTTCTCGGGCCTTCCGGCTCAGGAAAATCCACATTGCTGAATATCATAGGCGGAATCGACCGCGCTGATTCGGGAACTGTTATGGTTAATGGAGAAGCGATTGAGAAGGTTTCGAAAAAGAGACTGACCGACTACAGACGTCGTAATCTCGGATATATTTTCCAGCTTTACAATCTGATACCGGATCTGAATGTGAGGGAAAATATAGAAGTAGGTGCGTATCTCTCAGATGCTCCTCTCAGCATTGATGAATTGTTGGAAACACTGGGACTATCTGAACATCAGCTGAAGTTTCCTAATCAGTTATCCGGTGGACAGCAACAGAGGTGTGCCATCGGAAGGGCTTTGATCAAGAATCCGGGAATACTGTTATGTGATGAGCCGACAGGTGCCCTGGATTATAAAACCTCCAAAGATATTCTGAAGTTGTTGGAGGATATAAACAAAAAGTTTGAAAATACTATAATTATGGTTACGCATAATGACGCAATCAAGCTTATGGCTGACAGGGTGGTTTTGTTCCGTGATGGTCTGATCCGTGAAAACTATCTGAACGAGACCAAGGTTCCTGCAGAAGAATTAGAGTGGTAGGTTGTGCTTATGAAGAATCCATTGTTAAAAAGAATAATCAGAGAATTAAAGAGAAACTGGAGCAAGTATCTTGTCATCTTTATTTTTATCGTTTATACAGTTGGATTTATATCCGGGTACCAGATCACCGATAACAATCTTGTTACGGCACATAATGAGAGCTTTGAGAAGTATCACACAGAAGACGGACATTTTATTGTCGGTACGGAGATTGATGATGATATTCTGAAGAGCGTCGAAGCGGAACAGGATATAAGAGTATTCAAGGATTATTATTATAATCTCGAAACGGATATCAATGGTGATGGCAGTGTGGATGCGACCATCAGATGCTTTCTGGATGAAAATAGAAATGATATCAATAATATCTGTCTTATCGATGGAGCACTTCCGAAGACAGGTGATGAGATAGCAATCGATCAGCTTTTTGCAAAAACCAATAAGATAAAGCTGGGAGACAGCATTACTGCTGGTGGAAAGAAGCTTAAGGTTAGCGGATTTATCTCACTTCCTGACTATTCATCCATGTTTGAAGAAGCAGATGACATTATGTATGACAACAAGAAGTTTGGAACTGCCATAGCTTCAAACGAATTGTATTACTCATACGATGAGCGCCTGCTTGTATACAGCTATGACTGGTTATATAACCAGGCTGTCAGCTCAGAGGATGAAGAACAGGACAGAAGTTCAGAAATCGTAGCATCACTGAATAAGAAGGTGACGATTCTTAACTTCATTCCGCAATACAGAAACCAGGCAATAAAGCTTACCGGGACTGATATTGGTAAAGACAGAAGAATGATGCTGATAATCTTATATATGGTTATCATTATTCTGGCATTTATCTTCCTGATCTTTATCAACCATACTATCGGTACGGAATCCAGCGTCATCGGAACGCTTATAGCATCCGGTTACAAGGTTCGCGAGCTTATGCTGATGTATGTATTTCCGCCTTCGATAATCACGTTTTTAGGTGCTGTTGTCGGAAATATACTCGGATATACAGTATTTAAGGACAGTGTGCTTCGGAATTACATGAACAATCACAGTATGCCTGAGTGCAAGACGATCTGGAATTGGGAAGCATTTATTTCTACGTCGGTAGTCCCTGTTATAATGGTCCTTGTGATCAGTATTATCACACTCCTGATCAAGCTTAATAAACCGTGCCTTGCATTTATGAGGAAGGATTTCGGAAGTAACAGGCTGCTCAGGGTTAAAAAGCTTCCGGGCTTCTCATTCATGGGAAGATTCAGACTCAGGATAATCCTGCAGAATATACCTAATTATATAACTCTATTTATAGGAATAGTATTTGCAAATATTCTGCTTCTGTTCGGAATGATGATGACGCCGATGCTTGACTCGTACAAGGAAGAGATCATAGACAATATGATCTCGGAATATCAGTATACGCTTAAGATGCCTGTCGAAACCTCGAACAGCTCGGCAGAAAAATACATGATCACAAGTCTTAAGTATATACATGACAGTAAGAGTGAAGGGGAGAACATAAACGTATATGGTATAGACGCCGACAGTAAGTATCTGGATCTCGACTTTTCCGGAGGCAGGATATATGTGACGGATTCCTTCAAGGAGAAATATGGAATAGAAACAGGCGATACTCTTAAACTGAAGGAATTATATGGTGATGGTGTATACGATCTGAAGATCAGTGATATGAATCATTATCCTGCGGCACTCGCAGTCTTTATGAGTAAAGAAACGTTTGCCGGGCTATTTGGTGTTTCTGAGGATTATTATAACGGATATTTCTCAAATGAGAAACTGGACGATATAGACGCTGCTTACGTTGTGTCGATTACGGACAGGGAGGATATGGTAAAGGTTTCGAAGGGTCTGTCGGATTCGATGGGTGATACCTTCTCCAAGATGAGACTTTTTGCAATCGCATTGTCTGTAATACTTGTATTTCTGTTAACTAAGATGATCCTTGAGAAAAATATACGGGCTATATCGCTAACCAAGGTTCTCGGCTATCATGACGGTGAGATCGCGCGTCTCTATATAATGGCAACAACTATTGTGGTCGTGATTTCGGTGATCGTGGGCGTATTGGTTGCAAAGGCTGTGACATCGTCACTCTTTGTATATTTTATGTCCGGATATTCAGGATGGATAACTTTATACTATGCTCCAAAGGTTTTTGTTTGGACGATAATAATCGGTCTTATTGCGTATGCTGTAACAGGTATACTGCAGTTTATTAAGATAATAAATATTCCTTTAGATTATTCGTTGAGAAATCGCGAATAATTCAAGGTGGCAAAGGGTTATATTTTATAAAAGGAGAAGAAAAAATGACTAAAGAAGAAATGAAAGAACAGTTGATTCAGGCGTGGAAAGAAGTATTTGAGGTTACCGAGGTTACAGATGAAGATGATTTCTTCGAAGCCGGTGGAGATTCCATGAAGGCAGTTCAGCTTTCATCATGGCTTGTGCAGAAGGGAATCAAGCTCGATCTTGCAAATGTATTTGCTGCTCCGACAGTTGGAGAAATGGCAGAAGTTCTTGAAGAGACAGAGCCAATGTATGTTCCTGATGCGTTACTTACAAAGGATATAGCTGCAGATCAGATGTATCAGAATGCAATGAACGGAGAACTCAATATTACTCCGGAGCAGGCAAAGGCTTACATCAAGACAATGTCACCTCAGATGGCACAGCAGATCAAAGCACAGTTTACTCCTGAACAGCTGTCAGCAATGTTTGCAAAGGGCGGCCTTACAGCAGAAGACCTGAAGGGTACTGTATTTGAAATGGATGTTGTACCAGCTCAGGAAGAAGCACCAAAGGAAGAAGCACCAAAGGAAGAAGCACCAAAGGAAGAAGCACCTGCTCAGGAAGAGGCTCCGAAGGCTGAAGCCAAGGCGGATCAGCAGGTATGTACACCGGATCAGAAGGATAGTCAGCAGACATGTACACCGGATCAGAAGGATAGTCAGCAGACATGTACACCGGATCAGAAGGATAGTCAGCAGACATGCACACCGGATCAGGCAAGTCAGCAGACATGTACACCGGATCAGGCAAACCAGCAGACATGTACACCGGATCAGGCAAATCAGCAGACCTGTACACCGGATAAGGCAAGTCAGCAGACATGCACCCCTGATCAGGCAAACCAGCAGACCTGTACACCGGATCAGGCAAGTCAGCAGACCTGTACACCGGATCAGGCAAGTCAGCAGACATGCACACCTGATCAGGCAAACCAGCAGACCTGTACACCGCAGGCAAATCAGCAGACCTGTACACCGGATAAGGCAAGTCAGCAGACATGCACCCCTGATCAGGCAAACCAG
>CAMNMC010000033.1 GCA_946544235.1 uncultured Lachnospiraceae bacterium
ATCACTATCGCGGTTATGTCTCTGGGAGCTAACCGCGATATGTGTTTTACGATCAGGAACCAATGTTTCTGTCATATAACCCCCTCCGGGGATGTGTGAAAAAATGAGGAAGTTGTTGGAAGGAGAACTATTTTGAATAAAGAAAAGAAACAGTCTCCCATATCGAGACTTTTAGAATATGCCGGGAGCTATAAGAAGCTGACGTTTATCGGGCTTTTCCTCTCGGGAATATCAATGATATGCGGAATGATACCGTATGTGTGTATATGGCTGGTGCTCAGAAAACTGATCAAGGTGGCGCCGGACTTTGCTTCGGCATCAGGAATTGCAGGCTATGGATGGATTGCATTCGGTGCGGCTGTAGGAGGAATACTTATATATTTTGCAGCCCTGATGTGTACACACCTTGCTGCTTTTAAGACAGCTTCAAATATTCGTAAAAGAGGAATGGAGCATCTGATGAAGGCGCCGCTTGGCTTTTTTGACAGCCATGCTTCTGGTCTTCTCAGGAATCGTCTGGATAATGCATCGGCAGAAACAGAAACTCTCTTAGCGCATAATCTTGCAGATATCGTCGGAACAGCAACCATGTTTATTTCAATGCTTGTGCTGATGTTTGTCTTTGACTGGCGCATGGGTGCATCCTGCATGCTGGCTGCCGTGATCTCAATCGGTGCACTTTTCACCATGATGGGCGGAAAGAACGCAAAGCTTATGATGGAGTATCAGGGCGCACAGGATGTAATGAGCAAGACAGGAACCGAATACGTCAGGGGAATTCCTGTAGTTAAAGTGTTTCAGCAGACCGTTTATTCTTTTAAGGCTTTCAAGGAATCTATCGAGGATTACAGCCGTAAGGCAGAGCTTTATACTGACGGAGTCTGCAGACTTCCGCAGGCAATCAATCTGACGGTTACGGAAGGTGCTTTTATCTTCCTTGTACCGATCACACTCTTTATGGCACCAAATGCTCTGGAGAAGGGTGATTTCGCAGGCTTTATTACGGACTTTGCTTTCTATGCTGTATTTTCGGCTATCATATCTACGGCCCTTGCAAAGATAATGTTTGCAGCCAGCGGAACCATGCTTGCAAATACAGCGCTGTCACGAATTGAAACTGTAATGAACGCGCCTGTTCTGGAGCAGCCGGCTTCACCGAAGGAACAATCAGGCAACAGTGTGGAGTTTAAGGATGTTTCCTTTACCTATGAGGGAGCGGAGGTTGCGGCATTGGATCACATATCCTTTACGGCAGAAAGCGGACAGACGGTTGCTTTCGTCGGCCCATCGGGTGGTGGAAAGACTACTGCGGCAAGTCTGATACCGAGGTTCTGGGACACTGATTCCGGTGAGGTACTTGTCGGAGGAGTTAATGTTAAGGATATCTCATCAAAGGTTTTGATGGACAGGATAGCCTTTGTATTTCAGAATAACAGACTCTTCAAAACTTCAATTCTGGAAAATGTCAGAATAGCCAGACCGGGTGCATCAAAGGGAGAAGTCATGGAGGCACTCAAGGCCGCACAATGTATGGATATCATAGAAAAACTTCCGAATGGCGTAGATACCGTGATCGGAACGGAAGGAACGTATCTGTCGGGTGGTGAACAGCAGAGGGTTGCTTTGGCACGAGCAATCCTGAAGGATGCACCGATAGTAGTTCTGGATGAAGCAACAGCCTTTGCGGATCCTGAAAATGAGATGCTTATTCAGAAAGCCATGAAGCATCTGACTAAGAACAAGACCGTTATCATGATCGCACATCGATTATCGGCTGTAGTCGGAGCGGATAAGATAATCGTTCTTTCTGAGGGACGTATCGTTGAAGAGGGTTCTCACGCAGAACTTATAAATAGAGACGGTATGTATGCCTCTATGTGGAAGGATTATAACAGGGCTGTGGAATGGAAGGTTTCTTCGGAAGGAGGTGCCAGATAATGTTTGGTGAAAAGTTCAAAAGAAAATATGCTCTTTCCGATTCAGGTGTTTCAAATACAAAAAAAGGTATGGCCTGGACGATAATAGTAAATCTCACGGTTATGGCAGGAATGGGAATCCTGTATCTTATAATGGATAATTTCATGAAGACCCTGACGGATGGCAAGGAGCTTCCGGATAAATGGATGTTTATAGGGCTTGTTGTGGGATTCCTTGCTCTTTCACTGATCACTCATATACAGCAGTACAGATGCACCTACGGACTTGTTTACGGAGAGATCCGTACCATGAGGATCGGACTTGCAGAGCAGCTCAGAAAGCTTCCGCTCAGCTTCTTCGGAAAGCGTGATCTGGCAGATCTTACAGAAACAATGATGAGTGATGTGAACCGTATGGAGCATGTGTGGTCTCATGTTCTGGGTTATCTCTATGGCTCATATGTATCAACGGCAATCATCGCTGTGATGCTTTTTGTAATGGACTGGAGACTTGCTCTGGCTTGTCTGTGGGGTGTACCGGTTGCTTTCGGGCTCCTCTTCGGAAGCAGAAAGATGGCAGCAAGAAACGCTGCTCTTGCCAAGGAGTCTGCACTCAGGGTTTCTGACGGCATGCAGGAAACCATAGAAAATATTCGTGAGATCCATGCAACCAATCAGGAGGATAAATTTCTGAAAAGCCTTTACGACAAGATTGACTACCATGAGAAAACCAATATTCACGGAGAACTCTCTACAGGAATCTTCGTAAATGCAGCAAGTGTCATCATGCGTCTTGGTGTTGCCACAACAATTCTTGTAGGTGTAAATCTGATCCTCTCAGGTGACGTTGATTTTATGATCCTGTTTATGTTCCTTCTTGTCATCACCAGAATATATGCTCCTTTTGATCAGAGCCTGGCACTGATAGCAGAGGTATTTCTGTCTGAGGTTTCTGCGTCACGACTTATGGAAATATATGATACACCGATTGCTGATGGCGGAACTGAATATGAGCCTAAGGGACATGATATCACATTTGAGGATGTATCCTTTGCCTATGATAATGAGCAGGTTCTCCGAGGCGTAAGCTTTACTGCAAAGGAAGGGGAGGTAACAGCTCTCGTTGGTCCGTCGGGATCAGGAAAGAGTACCTGCGCACGTCTGGCTGCAAGATTATGGGATGCTTCTTCCGGCAAGGTTAAGGTAGGCGGAGTTGATATTAAAACCGTTGAACCGGAAACACTTCTCTCGGATTATGCGGTTGTTTTCCAGGATGTCGTACTTTTTGATGATACCGTAATGGAAAATATACGACTAGGAAAACATGGGGCAACGGACGAAGAAGTACTTGCAGCGGCAAAGGCTGCAAATTGTGATGAGTTTGTTCAGAAGCTTCCAGATGGTTATGCTACACCAATCGGTGAAAACGGAGCAAAGCTTTCCGGTGGTGAGAGACAGAGAATCTCGATAGCCAGAGCACTTCTGAAGGATGCACCAATTGTTCTTCTTGATGAAGCAACCGCTTCTCTGGATGTGGAGAATGAAACAAAGGTTCAGGGGGCACTTTCCGAGCTCCTTAAGAATAAAACCGTACTGGTTATCGCACATCGTATGAGGACTGTTGAGGCTGCCGACAAGATTGTTGTCTTAAAGGACGGCCGTGTAGCAGAAGAAGGTTCTCCGGAAGAACTGAAGAGAAAAGAAGGAAGTATTTTCAGTCATATGCTGCAGCTTCAGACGGAAGGCGCAGGCTGGAGTATCTGAGACATGGAATTATTATTAATGACACTAAATAGTTTTTAAGAGCGGCAGCTCTGGAAAGGATTTATTATGAGTAAAGTAGCAGTAGTTTTTTGGAGTGCGACAGGCAATACAGCCGCTATGGCAGATGCTGTGGCTGAGGGCGCAAGAGGAAACGGTGCGGAGGTAACAGTTCTCGGTGCGGCAGAGTTCTCAGGCGTAAATGTCAGCGAATATGACGCTATTGCATTCGGTTGTCCGGCTATGGGCGCAGAGGTTCTCGAGGAAGAAGAATTTGAGCCTATGTTCGCATCTGTTGAGTCATTCCTCGGTGGAAAGAAGATAGGTATCTTCGGATCTTATGGCTGGGGTGACGGACAGTGGATGAGAGACTGGAAGGATCGTTGTGTCAGTGCAGGTGCATCGCTTGTAAATGATGGAGTTATGGCGAACTATACACCAGATGAAACAGCAATCGAGGAATGCAAGGATCTCGGAAGAGCGCTTGCTTAGTATTCTGCTTTGATATTATTGTCAGTCCGGAGAAAATAATCACAAAGGACAGATATAAAATGAAACAAGATTCATTTTTATGTTGACAAAGGCGGACAACCCTCCTAAAATGAAAGTACATTCATTTTAGGAGGGTTTATTTATGCCTAAGGTAACACAGGAATATATTGATAATAAAAAGAAATTCATAGTCGAGGCAGCATACAGGGTCTGCCTCAAAAAACCGGTTGAGATGATAACCATGATGGATGTAATAGAAGAAACAGGACTTTCTCAGGGAGGAATCTACAGATTCTATAAGGATCTTGATGAGATACTGAGTGATGTGGTAAGCGGAATGCGGACGGATTACAGTATCATAGACGATTTAGAGGTACTTTTTGCCGGAGAAGATAATCTTAGTTTTGAGGAGGGGATTCATAAGATCTTTGATGTTCTGGCAGAGGCTATGGAGAAGCATCTGCTGGATATACAGAAGATCAATTTTGACATGACTGTTCTTGCAATCAATGAACCTGAAAGAGCCGAGAAGATCATTGGAGGGATAGAGGGACGCAGCAGCTTCGGATATCTGGCAGAGGTTGCCCTTCCGAAGCTGTTTGAAAAGAGCGGGAATATCGGACTGAAGTTTAGAGATACACCTGAAAATATTGCGAAGTTTATCTCCTCGGCTTATATCGGAATAGAGATGAACGCCATCCTGTCGGCCTGCTATAAAAAATCTCCGCAGGGAGAAAACTACAGTCCGAAGCAGCTTTTCAATACTTTGGCAAAAACCGTAATCTTCTTATGCGGAGGTGAAGAGTCATGAAAAAGTCTCCAAAACCAACAGGAAAATACGCTGTAGGAACAAATGTATTTACAGCTGCTGAGGAACGTGATGAGGTGCTCAGACCGGGAACGAAAAGGAGAATATCAGCCCGCATCTACTATCCTGTTTTTAAGGAATCGATTGAAGGAATGGCGAAGACAAAGTATATGTCGAAGGACATGTTCATGGGGCTTAAGAAGGCTTTTATGCTCCCGCTAAAATATGAAAAGGTTGATGCTGATGGCGGTAATACTTCCGAAGCATATACCGATGCACCATGGATAGAAGGTGAAAAGTTTCCGCTTATTATATTTAACCATGGTTACGTAGCCTTCAAGGAGAGCAACTCTTTCCTATGCATCGAGCTTGCATCCAGAGGATATATCATTCTGTCAGTGAGCCATCCCCTTGAGGCTGCTTGTACAGAATACACTGATGGCCCTGCAGTTTATGAGGATAAGAAGGTAATAAAGAAATCTCAGAGTCCGTTTTTTCTTAATCTTATGGCACAGAAAAAACTGACAAGGGATCAAGGAAGTCTTGAGAAAAATGCAAAGCATTTTGATGAATATCAGGCAAAGTTCGGCCTATTTATGAAGGGACGTATCGGCGAATGGCAGAAGGATATTTATGCTGCACTTGATACTGCAAAACAGAGGTTTGGTGAGCATATTGACCTTGAAAGAATAGGCATCACCGGACATTCCTTTGGCGGTGCAATGGCATATTATCTCTGCATGAATGATCCTCAGTTTAAATGCGGAGTAAATATTGATGGCGGACTCTTCGGTGATTATATCGGCATGATTATGGAAAAGCCTTTTATGCAGATCACCAGTGAAAATTATGAATATCTTGTAAGCAGGGGATATATGGATCATACAGCACCTGCCTATAAAGCTGTTTTCAGAGATATGAAGCACCAGGGGTTCTCGGATCTGAAACATGCGATTCCAATGAAAAGCATCGTAGGAAAACTGGACGCAGATGATATGCATGAAAATCTATGTAAGTGTCATGCAGAGTTTTTTGACGCATATCTTAAAGGGATAAAGCCTGAACCTGATCTCGTATCGAATGATGTGATGAGGGTTGAGTGCTATAAAGTGTAAAAAATGATTTTAAGGCTTGTTATTGAAATGGCGAAACAGAGCTGTCTGATGAGATAATACTGATTATAGTTTGACAAATACAATTGATAGACGTATGATAATAAAGGTTAGACATAACTAACTTGTGCAAAAAATAAAACAAGTAGATGGAGAAGCGATGAATCGAAGTATTATCATAGGATTAATAATTCCATTTCTCGGAACATCATTAGGTGCGGCCTGTGTTTTTCTGATGAAGAAGCAGATGAACAGACAGATAGAGAGAGCACTTACGGGCTTTGCTTCAGGCGTTATGGTAGCGGCGTCTATATGGAGTCTTCTGGTGCCTGCGATGGAGCAGTCATCAAACATGAAAAAGCTGGCATTTGTTCCGGCATTTCTGGGCTTTTGGGCCGGTATACTATTTCTGCTCTTACTTGATTCAGTCATTCCGCATCTTCACATGAATACAGATAAGGCTGAAGGTCCCAAAAGTAAACTGGCAAGAACGACCATGATGGTTCTGGCGGTAACCTTGCATAATATACCTGAAGGAATGGCAGTTGGTGTGGTTTATGCAGGATATAAGTCCGGGGAAGTGAGTATCACAGCCGGAGCGGCCATGGCACTTTCTCTTGGTATTGCCATACAGAATTTCCCGGAAGGTGCGATCATATCCATGCCGCTCGCAGCGGAGGGAAGAAGTAAGAAGAAGGCTTTTTTCTATGGAGTACTATCAGGAGCTGTTGAACCTGTATTTGGTCTCCTTACTATACTTGCTGTCGGCTTTATAGTCCCGGCAATGCCTTATCTGCTAAGCTTTGCAGCAGGTGCGATGATGTATGTTGTGGTCGAGGAGCTTATACCCGAGATGTCTGAGGGCGAGCATTCCAATATAGGTGTTGTGATGTTTGCGGTTGGCTTCACTTTGATGATGGCTCTTGATGTGGCGCTGGGTTAAAGATTAGCTTTATAATGATTATTCTTTTAAAAACACGGTTATATAACAGGTTTATATAACTGTGTTTTTTTGTGTTGATAATGAGCCAAGTAGACGCATGATCCGCTGGCGGATCAATGCGGATATTCGCCAAGCAGCCGCATGAAAACATTGACAAATAATGATTTGATTGCTACAATACCGAGTATAGACTCGGTTTTTGTAAAAGGAGGTATGCAACATGGAAAAAGGAAATAAAAAGAAGAGAGAGATCCAGAATGCGCTTAAGACTCTTGCAATAAAGAAGGGCTATGCCAATGTAACCATGAAGGATATAGGTGAATATGTTGGTCTGTCTGTTGGAGGTCTCTATCATCATTATCATAGTGTGGATGAGGTTTTTAATGACCTTATTGCATCGGAAACAGGTGATGTGTGGGAGGTTTTTGAGGATATTAACAGCTATGATGACTTGATGAATGCATTGGATGTTTATTATAAAGCGGAGAAAAAAGAACTGCTTGGGGAGGTTGAATCAGTAAATACACTGATGTATCAGTATTATTTCAGTCATCCTGAAGATGAACGCATCATGATCATGAAAGAAGCACATGATACGGTTGTCAGTTGCATGACAGATATTCTCGCGAAAGTATTTAAGAATAAAAAACAGTGTCATATGATTGCGGAACATATGGGTATCGTTCTGCACGGACTGGTTGATCTTTCCTTCTCAGGAAGCATAACCGGATCGATCGTTGATAATGAATTTGCGATGTTAAAACGATATTTTAAAGATATTTACGATAAAACGGAGGAATAAAAAAATGAAGGTTCTTGTATATGGAGCAGGAGTTATAGGTACACTACTTACTCATAATTTATGCGCTGCAGGCAACGATGTTTCGCTTCTGGCAAGAGGGCAGTGGGCTGAAACTCTCAAAAAGGATGGACTCAGGATGCATCACTGGCTTCAGAGGAAGGATACTGTTGACAGACCTGAAATAATAACTGCAATCGATGAAAGTATTCATTATGATGTTGTGTTTACAGTCATGCAATATGATCAGACAGTGGCAATCAAAGATGATCTTGCCAGAGTGTGGTGCGACACGCTTGTTATGATAGGAAATCAGCTTTCGTTTGACGAGTTGACTGATTATATTAAGGATAACAGCAGATATACAAAGGAAATACTGTTTGGCTTTATCGTTGCGGCAGGTGAGAGAAAAGATGGACGTGTGTTCAGCAGACATCTTGGCGCAGGAAGGCTTGAACTGGGGTGCCTCTATAAGGAAACACCTGACAGTGTTAAGAAGCAGATAGAGGGATTATTTAAAGGCACAAAATTTAAGTTGACATGGAATAAGGAGATGTCATCATTTCTTGCTTGTCATCCGGCATTTATCCTTCCTTCTTTTTATCTGATGATATCGAAGGATTTTGATCTGAAGAGAGTCAATAGAAAAGAGCGAAAAATATGGAAGAAGGCTACGAGAGAATGCTATGACATGCTTAAGTCGATAGGCTATAAGGTTAATCCGAAGGGCGATGATGCACTCTTCCGTTCAGGAATAAGAGGACTTGTCGGAAGCTTTATGCTGTTTCTCTGCACTAAAACATCTTTTGGTGAGATGATTCTTGGAGCGCATGGAAGACATTCGGTATCAGAAGCGGTAATCATGGAGCAGGGCTGGAACAGGCTTATGGATAAGAAACCCGTAGGAATGACTATGCCGGCTTTTGAAAATCTGAAGATGATGTGTCCGAAGCTGGCAGAATTGTAGAGTGGAATACACAATATGAAAGAATAAAATAATATGCTATTACGAGAAAGGACTGATTCGGCTGAGATATACTTCGATGGTATTTTTGATCTCATCGGCCGAATCGGTCATTCCACGATCAACCCATTTAAAGATAACATTCCATATCGCACCGACATTGAAGGCGATAAGATAATCCGGCTCCAGATCACCAATCAGTTCTTTAAAAATATTGTTGGATCTGTCAGTGATCAGATTGAGCTGAGGAATCATGACGTTCAGCTTAAGGAGCAGGAGATGCAATAGATTATTCTTGTGAAGCAGCAGGAGAAGGTCTCTGTTTCTGTCGCAAAAACTGAAGATCACCGGAAGAGGTCGGAGTGGAGACGAAATGATCTCGTTTGCGTATTCCTCTATTTTCTTTGTGATTATTGAGTCAAGAACATCATCCTTGGAAGAGAAATTTCTGTAAAAGGTTTTTCTTACCAGATCGGTTTCCAGTATTATCTGTTTAACCGTGATCTCCTGATAAGGATGCTCATTCATCAGTTTTAGTAATGCTTCTGTAATCATATGTTTTGATCTTATGGCTGAAGGATTCTGAGTATTATTCATCTTAATTTACCTCATATAAATGACACAAAAAAAATAAATGTGTGTATCTTGCGCCGGGTGTGTTTACTTTCAGGTGCTTATATTGTAGTATTTCCAAAGAGTGACACAAATGTGTCATTTGTTGATGATTATAAATTGTTTTTGTTAAATAAGCAATTGCAAAAAATACAGATGATTGATCTTAAGGATGTAATGAATGAGTAATAAAATGAAAAGGTGCAGAGGACTTATCGTTCCGATGTCTGCCATGGCGGAAACATCGGGGCCGGCATCACGGTGCAGGATGATCGCCGAAGCACTGCAAAGAGAAGAAATGGATATCGCAACCTGTATGGCGGAAGACGTAAATTATAGAAAGATAGCCGGTATTCATAATTACTATCTCGATATACCCATGCCGCTCGGACTTCCGGCGCCTGTTGCCATGCGGGCATTTCCAATAGCTCAGAAAACAGGCATAACCGCCCGAAAAAGAGTCCACAGCTTTGATCAGGTGCTTTTTATGACTGGTAATCTTAATTATAAGTATTTAAGGAAAAGTGTTGCATCTGTTAGAAAAGCTATACGGGATCATAAAGCAGATTTTGTCTATTCGGAGTTTAATATTTCCGCGTGTATAGCTGCGCAAAAAGAAAATGTACCATTATACTGTACGGTCAGCTTTCCGACACAGCATGAGTATGCGCACAGATCAAAATATGCAAAAGGGCTTAATAAGCTTCTGAAAGAACTGGAACTTCCTTCGGTGGATTCGGCACTTCAGGTATTTGACTGGGCTGATAAATCGTTTTGTCCGAGTATCAGGAGATTCGAACCAATTGATAAAGAGAATATTTATTATTGTGGAGCATTGCGAGAAACTGCTGCGAGTGATACGGACAAAGCCGCCGGGAACAAGATTATTGTATATATGGGAAATGGAACCATTTCCGCGAAAAGGATGCTTAAGGTGATAAGAGATGCCTTTAAGGACGGCAAATATGAGGTGTACATAGCGTCCTCCTACTTAAAGAAAGAGGACTGCGGAAAGCTTCATGTGGCTCCACGGTGGGATTTTAATAAACTGCTGGATGAAGCGGTACTGTTTATCAATCACGGCGGACAGAACAGTATGGTCGATGGCCTGCTGCACAGTGTTCCTCAGATAGTTGTACCCGGAAAGGTTTTTGAAAGAAAATATAATGCTGTATGCATTCTGGATAATCATGCAGGTATGGTGATCGAGCAAAGGGATTTTAACGCGAGACTGGTACGTAAGGCTGCAGAGAAGATCATTTCAAACGACAGGATGTATCGGGCAGCTCTTAAGCTTGGAAATGAATTCAGAACTGCGGGGGGATTGCAGACAATAATACGTGAAATAGAAGGATAGGAGTATTTATGAAAAAGAAGATTATCATTATAGGCGGAGGAATAGCAGGACTGTCAGCAGGTATCTATGCACTGAAGGCGGGATATGATGCGGAGATTTATGAGAAAAATGCTATTCCGGGTGGTGAATGTATAGGCTGGAATCGTAAGGGTTATCATATCGATAACTGCATACACTGGCTGACGGGCACGAAAAAGGGAACTGAGCTTTACGAAGTGTGGAAGACGGTCGGAGCGCTTTCTGATGACACAAAATATGCAAAAGTTGATTCGTTCTACACATCAACCTATGATGGACAGAGTGTGACGCTCTGGAATGATCTCAGCAGAACAAGAAAGAATCTGATAGAAGCTGCGCCGGAGGATGAAGAAGAGATAAGAAAATTCATAAAACACGTCGAGTATTCCAAACAGTGCGTATTTCCTGCTGGAAAACCTATGGATATGTGGGGCATAAAGGACTACATCAATATGGGTAAAAATATGGCTGATTTTCCGAAGGTGATGAAGGAGTATGGAAAGATATCTCTTGAGGAATACAGTAAGAGATTTAAATCACCTCTGATGCAGAAGCTGATGTGCGACTATCTTCCTAAAGAATATTGCGCGTATTCGTTCCTTGTGTCATATGCCACAATGGCTGACGGCAACGGAAATATACCTATGGGAGCTTCTCTTAAGATGTCCCTAAGGATGGAGGAAAAATATAAATCTCTCGGCGGAAGGATTTTTTATAATTCGCCGGTTGATAAGATAGTGGTAGATAAAAAAAATGCAACAGGTATAAGGCTGAAGAACGGTAAGACTGCTTCGGCTGATTATGTGATACCTGCGATTGATATACATCCATTATTTCATAAACTTCTTCCTGAAAGGTATATGCCTAAGAAGGTAAGACTTGCTTATGAGAATCCGAAGGCTTATCCGGGAACGAGCGGCTTTCAGGTGGCATTTGCCGTAAGTGAGAAATACAACACCGGCGAGACTGTATTTATCGATATCAAACCAATTAAGGTCGGGAGCAGGTCTTTTGACAGAATGTATGTCAAGGCTTACGGATATGATCCGATATTTGTAAAAGACGGAAAACAGGTTATCCAGACCTGTATCACTCAGACGGATGAGGACTTTGAATTCTGGAAAAAGCTTCCTAAGGATGAATATGAGAAGGTGAAGACTCATCTTGTTAATGAGGTCCAAAGCAGGATTGTTGAGGCGTTTCCGGGACATAATGGTGATATTGAGTTTCTGGATGCCTGGACACCGCTCACTTATGAGAGATACTGTGATGCGTACCATGGCAGCTACATGAGCTTTGTTACAACACCTTTCGGTAAGCAGATAAGGATGAAGGGAAGGCTTAAGGGACTGGATAATCTGTATCTTGCGGGACAGTGGACAAACTCACCGGGAGGGCTTCCGGTTGCGGTTGCCAGCGGTAAATTTGCAATTCAGAGAATACTGAAGTCAGAAAAAAAGAGTATAGATATTTAATCATCAAAGGTTTATTTTCCACTTTTGTGATTGCACATCTGGTTATATTTGCATTATACTTTAGTGTAAATAGAATATTACCAGTTGGGGTCGCAATCTATGTCACATGGTGGAGATATTTACAGAAATAATATAGAAATTGATCTTTCAGTCAATATTAATCCGATGGGATGCCCGACTCAGGTTTTTGAAGCTATGAGTCGGGCTCTTTCTGATGTGGAGAAATATCCGGACATCAGACATGAAAAGCTTATCGGAAGGCTGTCCGGTGTAACAGGAGTGCAGGCTGCCGGGATACTTGTCGGAAATGGTGCATCTGAGCTTATTATGGCAGTGATGAGATTCTTTAAGATGAGGAGAGTGTTGGTGCCTGTACCTTCTTTCTCAGGTTACAGATATGCTGCCGATGCGGCGGGATGTGAGATGGTCGAATATCTTCTGAGTCCTGAGGATGATTTTGATATGTCCGGATTTCCGGAGTTCATCAGAGAAAATGCGGCTTCAGGAGATGTGATCCTATTCGCAAATCCGAATAATCCGAATGGAAGAATCATCGAAAAAGAACTTCTGGATGAAATAATTGAAGCGGCAGGGGAAAAGGATGCGTACGTTGTTATCGATGAATGCTTCCTCATGCTGACGGACAGATATGATGAACTGAGCGGGGTAAGATATATTCGAAATACCATAGACAAATCGCCCCAAAATGATAAACAAAAAAGCACAGGCATCGCATCAGGGAATGATACTGTGGCATACAATAAGATAATAGTAATAGATGCCTTCACGAAAACATTTGCTGTTCCGGGAGTCAGGCTGGGAATGCTTTATGCGGGAGATGCTGAGATTGCGGCAGGAATTGGACGGTTGCTTCCGGAGTGGAATATTTCATGCATCGCGGAAGCAGCGGGACTCGCGGCGCTATCAGTTTTGGAAAAATATATGAATAATACGGATAGCGTTATTGAAGGAAAAAACAAATCTGATGATGAAAAGTATATATGTGCATATGATTCTCGTGTGGGCATATGCGACGATGAGATAGAGATTAATTACTTAAAATATAGTATTTCATTTATAAAAAAAGAGAGAAGCAGGCTGGTTAATGAAATAAATGACGTTTCGGGCAAAAGAGCAGATCAAAAAACAGACACCAAAACAGACCATAACGCAAACAATCCTGTGATAAGAATCTTCAGTTCTGATGCGAATTATCTGCTTCTGAAAACTGATATTGATCTTTATAAGGAAATGCTGGAAAGAGGTATCCTGATAAGAGACTGCAGTGATTACAGAGGGCTGGGAAGAGGATATTACCGTATTGCTGTAAGCACAGAGGAGAATAATGATCGTTTTTGTGAGGAGATTCGCGAGTTGATCAACGAAAACGATATTTGAGACAAAAGAATGAATCTGAGGTTATTTGGCTGCTGATGAATGGTGTTTCGTGAATGCTTTGATGGTTGATATGATACGGATGGAAGGATATATGGCAAAGAATAAAGAACCGATTTATATGCAACTTTATAAAAAACTCCGTGAGGATATCGTGTCAGGTGTATATCCTTTTAACAGCAAGCTGCCATCCAAGAGGACGCTGGCGGATGAAAAGGGAGTGAGCCTGATCACGGTTGAGCATGCGTATGGTCTGCTTGCGGATGAAGGATATATCGAGACGCACGAGAGAAGTGGATACTATGTATGCTTTACGAAGGATGCACTGTTCTCCGGTTTTGAAAAAGCGTCTGATAATGCTTTATTTATGACCGGGACTCAGAGAGGCGCTAATCTAGCAAAGGATGCTCAGGAAGCGGTTTCCATAGATCATCCAAGCTTTCCGTTTTCGGTACTCAGCAGAACCATGAGGAGGGTGCTTTCGGATTATGGTGAACGCATAATGAGAAAACCTCCTAATTCCGGATGCACTGAGCTTCGTGAAGCTCTGAAAAAATACCTTGCACGAAACAAGGATATGCATGTTGAAACAGAGCAGATAATCATTGGTTCGGGTGCGGAATATCTTTACGGTATGATCGCAGAGCTTCTGGGAAGAGATAAGGTTTATGCAATCGAGTCTCCTTCGTATAAGAAGATCGAGCAGGTTTACAGGGCACTGGAGCTCTCCTTTGAAATGCTCCCTCTCGTTAGGGACGGTATCGACAGCAGAGCGCTGGCAGAAACCAAAGCTGATGTCCTGCATACCTCGCCTTTTAGAAGCTTTCCGAGCGGTGTTTCAGCATCAGCATCGAAGAGACATGAATATATAAGATGGGCAGGCAGTGCTGACAGATTTATTATTGAAGATGATTTTGAATCCGAATTTACATCGGCACTTAAGCCGGTAGATACACTTTTTAATCTGTCTGATAAGGATAATGTAATTTACATGAATACATTTTCCCAGACTATCTCACCGGCGCTTCGTACAGGTTATATGGTCATACCGAAGAAGCTGCTGAGAAGCTTTGGTGAGCGGGTCGGATTCTATTCATGTACTGTACCGACCTTTGAACAGCTGGTGCTGGCAGAACTGATCAGTAGCGGTGATTTTGAGAGAAATATAAATCGTATCCGCAGGAGTATCCGCAAAGGCGCTTTGAAGGATGATATATAAATTATTATGATAATAGATTTATGATCAAGAGCTTGAATGAATGATATGATTGCCTGCTTTGACAGCTTGTGATGATATGTCAGTGGATGATTCTGATGATGGATATGGAGATGATAAATATGAGCATGGAAAATAAACAGAAAAATATAATTGAACCGGAGATAGTAAATCCGGAGGATATAGAGAAGAAAAGCTTTGAGATAATCGCTGCGGAGCTTGCCGAAATGGGTATAACTCTTCCGGAGAAGGAGGACAGGATCATCAGACGATGCATCCACACCAGTGCTGATTTTGATTATGCCGAGACACTGAGGTTTTCCGAAAATGCAGTGGATATCTGCAGGAAGCTTATTGCAGAAGGTGCAAGTATAATAACAGATACCAATATGGCGAAGGCCGGAATAAGTGAGAAAACACTTTCCCGCTATGGCGGAAAGGTTTACTGTTTTATGGCTGATCCTGAGGTTGCGGCTGAGGCAAAGGAGAGAGGAGTAACCAGAGCGACGGTAAGCATGGAGTGGGCTTCGAGACTGCCGGGCAGAAAAATATTTGCCATCGGAAATGCACCAACCGCACTTATCACTCTTTTTGAACTTCTGATGGAAGAAAGCTTCCGACCGGATTTTATAATAGGCGTTCCGGTGGGCTTTGTTAATGTCGAGGCGGCTAAGGAACTGATAATGTCAACGGATGTTCCTTATATTGTAAATAAGGGCAGGAAGGGCGGAAGCAATATTGCTGCGGCAATCTGCAACGCACTGCTGTATGGAATTGATTAAATACCTGCCGGTTTTTATGAATAGTACAGCACCAAAAGCCACAGAACAGGCTGATAAAAATGTCAGTATTATTTAATCGGATAAAGTGTTTATTGTGAAATGATTGACGATAAAAACTCGAGGATATGACAATGGCTCAGAATGATGAGAAGAAAGAATTAAGATACGGTTTTACGACGGGCAGCTGCGCGGCTGCGGCTGCGAAGGCGGCCACTATTATGCTGCTTTCGGGCAAGGTGAAGGATAGAGTTTCGATTGTTACGCCGAAGGGAACCGTATTTGCAACTGAAATTCTGGATATACAGAGATCTGAGAATGAAGTGAGCTGCGCTGTCAGGAAGGATGCCGGTGACGATCCGGATGTCACTGACGGAATACTGATCTATGCGCGGGTGACATATCGTGAATCGGAAAGAGTTAATTCTGTGAATTCGGTAGATAGTATAAATAATTGTGATCAGAGAGCCTGCGGGAATGAGATTGATGGACGTGAAACAGAGATACGTGGATGTGGCAGTCCTATTTGTATCACCGGTGGTAAAGGTATCGGAAGGGTTACTCTGCCGGGGCTGGATCAGCCTGTCGGTGAGGCTGCAATCAACCATGTTCCGCGTGAAATGATAACCAAAGAGGTTACTGAGGTTTGTGAGCTTTTTGATAACAAACTGCCTCTTATGATTGAGATTTATGCTCCTGAAGGGGAGACTATCGCTGAAAAAACCTTTAATTCTAGGTTGGGAATATTCGGTGGTATCTCAATACTCGGAACCTCGGGCGTTGTTGAACCAATGAGTGAAAAGGCGTTGGTGGATACCATACATGCTGAGCTTTCCGTAAAGAGAGCTCTTGGGAACGACAAGGTAGTTGTAGCACCCGGCAATTACGGACTGGATTTCATCAAGTCCAGGTACAATTATGATTTAGACAAGGCTGTAAAATGCAGTAACTTCATAGGTGATACTGTGCAGATGGCAGGAGAGATGGGCTTCACTTCATTTGTCCTTGCGGGACATGTCGGTAAGCTTGTCAAGCTTGCAGCCGGTATGTTAAATACACATTCCAAATACGGTGATCACAGGATGGAGGTTATCGCTGAGGAAGCTGAGAAGGCAGGACTGCCGGAAAGTTACGTTGAGAGAATAAAGGAATGTATTTCCACCGATGCGGCGATCGATGTTATAGATGAGTACGATGATATACGGAACGAGAGACAAGACAAAACGAATTCCGGTAAAAAAACAGCTGATGAATATAAATCATTAGTTGATGAAACAGCTGATAGCGGCAGTGATTTAGTGAGTATCACGGAAACAGGTATCAGAAGAATTATAATGAATAATATCATGACAAGGATCATGGATACACTTCAATCGGTAAATCCGACCGGGATGAAGCTGTACGTTATAATGTTTTCAAATAAAGCAGGCTTCCTTGCGGCGTCGGACGGCGCGGAGGATATGATCAAATAAAACACTGATAGACAACACTCTTGGGTGAGACCAGCTATGGAAAGTCAAGTGGAAGTTCTACATACCAGGGTGGAAGTGGTTGTTAAATACCATGATCATTCGTAAGACTGATATTAATAATATAGGAGAAGAAAGATGGTACATTTTGTCGGGGCAGGTCCCGGAGCGGCAGATCTTATAACCGTGAGAGGGGCGGAACTGTTAAGGAAGGCAGATATAATTATTTATGCAGGTTCGCTGGTAAACAGGGAGCTTCTTAGCTATGCTCCGGATACTGCGAAAATATATGACAGCAAGGATATGAACCTTCAGCAGATAATCGAAGTGATGAAGGATGCTGAGAAAGCGGGACTTGAAACTGTCAGGCTGCATACCGGTGAACCGAGTCTCTATGGTGCAGTTCGTGAACAAATGGATGAACTGGACAAGCTGGGAATAGAATATGATTCGTGCCCTGGCGTTTCGGCTGCCTTTGGTGCGGCTGCGGCTCTTAATCTGGAATACACACTTCCGGAGGTTTCACAGTCGCTGATCATCACGAGAATGGAGGGACGGACCGGAGTGCCTGAAAGAGAGAGTATTGAAAGCTTTGCAGCACACAACGCGTCCATGGCTATATATCTAAGTGCAGGGATGCTTGAGGAGCTTTCTGCAAGGCTTATCAATGGCGGATACAGACCGAATACTCCTGCGGCAATAGTATATAAAGCAACCTGGCCTGAGGAGAAGAAATTCGTGACAACAATTGGCCAAATGGTGGAGACTGCGAAGAAGGAAGGTATCAGAAATCATGCTGTAGTCCTGGTGGGTGATGCAGTTAGACATGAAAAATATGATAAGTCAAAGCTGTATTCAGACGAATTTACAACTGAATATAGAACTGCTGGTCTGAATAATGGTTTGGGTGAATACGGAGCGGTCGGATTGAATAATGATCATGCCGCGCATGGAATTGATAGTGACACTGATGCAGTTAACAGAGATAAAACCGGTGGAGACATTCGGAAGATAATACATGAAACGATTGTAAACAGATACGTCGAGTCAGATATTTTCGTCTTCACAGACCGTGCTGAAAAGCTTGCCGATGAGGTGAAGGGAATCATGTCCGATCTCGGAAACTGCGATACGGCTGTTTTCAGATGTCGGATGGATGAGGCAAAGAGGAGACTTAGCTTTACCTTTGAGGGAAAAAGGGCGGCTGTATTTATCAGTGCAACAGGGATAGCTGTCAGGGCTGTTGCGGATTACGTTAAGGATAAGCTGAGTGACAGCCCGGTGATAGTTATCAGTGAGGATGGTCGTTATGTTATTCCGCTTCTTTCCGGGCATATGGGTGGTGCAAACAGTCTTGCCACTGCTATTGCCGACAGGCTCGGAGCTTTTAAGGTGATAACGACAGCTACAGATATCAGTGGGGGCTTCCAGCTTGATAATTATGCGAAGAGTCACCAGCTCCATATTATGGACAGAGGTATTATTAAGCAGATTGCAGATATTTCGTTGTTAAAACGATATGATGCCTTAACTGAAAATGATAATAAAGCTGCAAATAATAAACACATGTCGAGTAAAATCGGAGATGATCATGATAATCCGGATTATGCTGACGGATATAATGAGAATCATGTTAAAGAGATTGTCGAAAAGCTGATCTGTGAAGGCAGTCTGAAACCAAAGAAATACTATCTCGGAATAGGCTGTCGAAGAGGCAAGACTTACGGAGATATCCGGGTAGCGGTTGAGAGCTTTCTGAAGGATAATGGAATAGATATTTCCGAGGTGGCGGCGATCGCTTCTATCGATGTGAAGAAAGATGAGGAAGGAATCAGACATTTTGCAAATGTCGAAAGACTTACGTTCGTAGTATATTCTGCAGAGGCACTTCGAAGTCTCGGAGATGGTTTCAGCGGTTCGGATAAGGTGCTTGAAACGGTCGGAGTGGATAATGTCTGTGAAAGAGCGGCTGTTGCTGTAGCAGTTGAGTATGCCGGGGACTATGTGAGTGAAACTGACAAAGGAATACCGTATCAAAACGGAAAAGAAGATGTTTTACGACCGGATATTTCGGATGATACGGAAATAGATATACTCTGCAACAGAAGGTTGGTTGTTCGAAAGACAGTCTTTGACGGCATAACCCTTGCTCTCGCAGAGGGCAG
>CAMNMC010000034.1 GCA_946544235.1 uncultured Lachnospiraceae bacterium
TCATAGGGAACCTTTCTCCTTGTTTGTGTTGGTTTAGGCGCTAAACACTTTATCACAAGGTGGGGGTTCCCTTCTATATTTCTTTATTTATTTTCCGAATAAAATTTTACGCTAGCATTTATTTGATTTATATTATTGTAACTATGGGATTGGGGATGGGCAGTCCCCAAAAAGAAAAAATCGGCACATGACTGCGATGGAATGCTCTCTTTCCATCGTAGCCTATGTGCCGATACGTTGCTTGCCAAGAATTGGACACAAACATCTACAATCAGTTTGCCGAAACATATTTTTGATTAGCCGGATAAATATGATTTTGAATTGCTTGTTCCTTTATATTCCAGAGCAAGCATCGTAAGATCATCAAACTGCTCTGCCCCATCAACAAATTCATCAACTGCACATTGCATTCCTTCGAGAAGAATCTTCGGAGAATATCCTGACATTATATTTAATGCGTCTACCATTCGAGCTGTGCCGTAAAGCTCCTCATTACTGTTCGTCGCCTCAGGAACACCATCTGTATAAACAAAAAGCTTCGATCCGGGAAGTAATGTTGTTTCAAACTCCTTATATTTCATGCCCTCCATTCCACCAAGGACAAAGCCGTGCTTTTCTTTGTACAGTTCAAATCTGCCTTCAGCTGTCATGATCGCAGGGTCTTCGTGTCCGGCATTAGCTGATACAAGACGGCCGGTAGAAATCTCCAGTATTCCGATCCATACTGTCACAAACATTGTATTTTCATTACCGGCACATATTTTCTCATTGGCTATTTCCAGTATTTTGGAAGGTGAAGTTTCTTTGACAGCAACATTTGATATTATTGTTTTTGATATCATCATAAATAATGCAGCAGGAACACCTTTGCCGGAAACATCCGCGATGACCATACACAAATGATCATCATCTATCATAAAGAAATCATAAAAATCTCCGCCGACAGCTTTGGCCGGATTCATTGATGCATATATGTCAAATTCTTTTCTGTCCGGGAAAGCGGGAAACATATTTGGAAGCATGCTGCTTTGAATACTGGCAGCCATTTCAAGTTCTGTTTCAATTTTAGAGTTATTTTCAGAAAGCTTCTGCTGCTTAAGAACGAGCCTTTTGCCCTGTTCAGCAACATTTGCACATATGACAGCAGCAATAAAAAAAATAACGCCTTTAGGGACAAATCCATATAATAAAACATCACCGGTATGTAGTCCCTGATCATATTTTATACCCTTTACAGCGTCTATCAGCCAGGTCGTTTTATCCATCCGGATTACTGTTCCCAGAGGATATTCCATACAGTTAAGATCTAACAGACCATAATTTGCGCCTAATACACAGGATATAGCGAAGATAAAAAAGCTCAGAATTGCTATATGTATCGTAAATTTCCTGTTAAAATAACGGATTGACAGTATTACCGGTATGCATATAAATAAATCGACAGAGGCAGTAAACATGACATCAAGCACAGCATAAACAAATATTGTTATTGTCAGCATAACAAACTTGATCCAAGTTTTATTATACGCATAGTATTTATATACTATAACTCCAGCCACAAGCAATACTGCGTCAAAGAGCATGACAGGCTCCCAGAAGAATTCTGGAGAATCGTAAACTCCCAGATCAATCAGTAACGCTGCAAATATAATAGCCAAAACCGAGAGTAAAAGGGCTTTCGCTATGATGCTGTTAGCTTCAAGCTCGTTTTCCTTTAATACATTTTTATCTATCGTATTTATATCCAAAATAGTTTTCTCCTTTAACCAACGACAAAATGATTACTCAATCGTCAGAATATCCAGGAAACCCGTAACATCAAGAATTCCGATAACCTCATCAGAGCAGTTCTTAACAACCATCTTCCCCTGCTTATTCATGATCTTCTGAGCAGAAAGAAGCACTCTGAGCCCTGCAGATGAAACATAAGCAAGATCAGAAAAATCCAGAACAAGATTCTCCACTCCTGTGATATTTTCTTTTATTTCCTTGTCAAATTCAGGCGCTGAATTGGTATCAAGCCTTCCTGTCAGTTTAAACTCAAGATTCGTTCCTTCAGCCTTCTTTTCAATATTTAACATTTATATATCCTCCTGTTTATTATTTACGCTCTACAGATTTTTCTCCAGGGTCAGGATATTCTGACCGTTCTTATATTCATATCGGACATCATCCATGATACTCTTAGTCAAAAATATCCCCAGACCTCCGATCTCTCTGTCATCAGCAGAAAGAGTAGTGTCCGGATTTTCCTTGGCCAGTGGATCATACGGCTTACCGTTATCCAGAAATGTGATTGTTATCACAAGTGGTTCTTCTGATAATTCTACTCTGATAACAGCTTTTCCGATCTCTGGATTATACGCATAATTGGCTATATTGACAAATATCTCCTCAACAGCCACCTCGATCTGCATCTGAGCCTTCATTGAGCAGTCCGTGTTTTCCAGATGCGAATTGACAAATTCGATCACGTTATCCAGATTCTCAGCCTTCGCCTCAATTTCAAGTTCAAATATATTACTTTCCATTCTTAGCCCCCTTTCCTTTATATTCCAGAGCAAGCATCGTCAGATCATCAAACTGCTCTGCATCCTTTACAAAAGCAACTACATCGGCTTTGATGCTTCTAAGCATCTCTTCAGGATTTGCTGTCTGATTCCGATTCAGGGTCTCAAGTATCCTGTCAGTGCCGAACATCTTCTCATCCGCGTCTGTAGCCTCCGCTACGCCGTCTGTATAAACAAAAAGCTTATCTCCCGGCTTCAGCCATAGCTCGTACTCCTTATATTTTGCTATATCCATACCACCGACAGGCATACCGTGCTTATCCTTAAACAGTTCAAACTGTCCGTCACCCTGCTTCAGTATAGGATATTCATGCCCGGCATTTGCTGCCACAAGATGACCTGTTGATATCTCAAGTATTCCGAGCCATACGGTTACAAACATTTCCTCGCTGTTATTTGCGCATATTGAGATGTTTGCATCGGTGATCGCCCTGGCAGGCGACTTGCCCAGCATGGCGTTATTGGCGATAATATTCTTTGAGAACATCATAAACATGGCAGCGGGGATTCCCTTACCCGAAACATCGGCGATCACAAGTCCCAGATGATCATCATCTATCAGGAAAAAATCGTAGAAGTCACCGCCGACCTCCTTCGCAGGTGTCATCGATGCATATAGATCAAATTCATCCCTGTCAGGAAATGCAGGAAAGATGCTCGGCAGCATGCTTGCCTGTATCCTTGTTGCAAGGTCGAGCTCGGCAGCTATCCTTGCTTTATCATTACTCAGCTTCTGAACCTCGTCTGTATATCTTTCGATCTCCGTAGCCAGATCTGAGAAGCTGTGTGCAAGCACACCGATCTCATTTTTCGTTTTGATCCTGCTCATCTTCTCCGACACCGCACTGCTGTTTTTATCTTTCATGTAATCCCGGACACCTGTCGTTACCTTCTGAACCGGAGAGATTGCCTTTCTGTACATATATGTAACGAGCAGTCCGTTTATCAATATCAGAACACCCAGACCCATAAGCGCCGAACTCTTCATCTTGTTTATAAGATCAGTACGAAACGATGTCCAGTCGTATTCCAAACAGAGATATCCGAGTACCTTCCCTTCCTGATCATCAAAAGGCAGATATCCGATATAATAATCCTTGTTGTCCTCCGGATCGTGGTAAACCTCGTAGAAGGTTTCATCATTCTTTCCGTCATATCTGCCCGAGAGTATATCCTTCACAGCGCTGTGCTCTGAAGCGGGATAACTGATACGTGTGAGAAACTGTTCATTTCCGGTCTTTTCCACCCCCGGAATATCGCGTTTATAAAAGCTGTTATCCAGTGCCAGGGCAGTATCATCATCCATAAAATAAATGCTCTCGTGATCATCTATTATGTCGATCATATAAATCCTGCTTTGATTCATATCATACAGCGTTTCAAATAATAGAGCAACTATCATACCTAATTCCCTCGCAATGAGGAACTGCTCCGTCTCACCGGAGTGTATGATATCTACAGCATGATCTATCATGAGTCTATAATAAAATTCATCATATTCCTGGCTGTTCTTAAGGGCTTCCTCTTCCTCAGTCAATGGTCTCGTGAGAGTATCGGGATGCTCCTCCAGATATCCTATGATCCAGTCGATATATGAAAAGCTTTTCAGCTCATCACGGATATAATTAAGATCACGGTCAATAAGCTCCTGCTTGGATTCGAGATATGACTCCTTCGTGACAGTATAATTATTATATATCATAAACCCCAGCGTGATCACAAATATGATTATTGTAATGATGGCAACCTGAACCAGCAGCCTGTGTTTTTTTTCTTTTTTCAATATTCAACCCCACCTCCTTCAATATCATTGTCGCCGTTTACAGACGGTGATATCCGTTCTCTAAGAACCAGACCGGTCTGCCCCGGGACTACTCTCTGTGACCTGTAAACTGTGTCTTGGCGAATGCATTCTTCAGGATAAAGCTTATCTCATCACCATTAACGCTTCCTTCGATCGTAACTGCCATCTTGCCCATCGGTGTAGCCAGCTGACATTTATGTTTGAAGTTATCACCATCGACCGTTCCTTCCATAACTTCAATCTTGTTGCCCTTGATATCCATTGTTCCTGTCAGAACATTTCCATCTACCTGATAATCAAGATGACACTCCATCTCCTTACCCATTGCCTTGCCTGTTGCTGCATACTTTCCTGCTACCATAACTAAAATCCTCCTCTTATTTGTTATTTATATCCATTTATAGATTTTTCTAAATAATCTGTATAGCTTTCTTAAACCCCTTTATGCCTACAGAATCATATTATTCTCTTCTGTTTTTTTATTAAGTTCAGCTGTGATTTCTTCCATCCTCTCATCCGATAGTATGTATTTCTTACGATAGATCAGACATGAAAGAAGGATAACTATTATCGGAATAACCGTAATCGTAAGCCTTAGTCCCATCAATGATCCATCCGACAGCTTCGCCGGATTCTCTCCCTCCTTGCCCATCTTGCTGATGCCAAAGAACTGCAGACCGAATGAAGCCAAAAGTGCAGCAACTCCCGATGCCAGCTTGATCACAAATGTCTGCATTGAGAATATAACCGACTCATCACGGCGACCATTCTTCAGTTGTCCATAATCAACTGTGTTTGCAAGAAATACAGTATTCAGCACATTCATCAGGCCAACAGCAGTCATAGTAAAGAATCCCGGAACAAGATAGAGATAAACACTCTTTACCCCCATAATCGAGCAATAAAGCAGTGATGAGTATCCGATAACCGCAGATATAATGGCGATATGAAAAACTCCTCTCATGCTGAAGAATCGCCTCAGAAACCGGAACAATATCATCATAGTGAAAATATTGACGATTCCCACAAAGGTATTGTAAATCGTATAATTTCCCTTCCAGCCTTCTCCGCCTATATCGTATTTAAAGAAGTAGATCAGAAGATTTGACATGATGTATGTCGCCATATTTACCAGAATGATCACCACTACCATCGTGATAGCCTGATCATTCTGAAACAATGCTCTGAACATCTCACGCACGGTTGCGCGTTTCATATCAACTGTTGATTTTTCTCTGGCAACAGAACAGGTTATAAGCATTAATACGATCAAAATAGCACTGACGATCAGTGCAAAATACCTGAAACCTGTTCTCTCTATGACCTTGACCGATGCAGAGCTTCCCTTCACAAGCTTGCCTATGGCTGTAACCGTTACGAGGGTGAACGACATGATCACCACCGATCCGATCCCCGCAAATGAACGAGCACTTGAAGTGAGTTTCTCTCTTTCCTTTCCGCCCTTTGTAAAAGCCGGTATCATCGACCAGTACGGAATATCCATCATCGTATACGTCATGCTGAAAAGGGTGTAAAATACCGCAGCATATGCTATTAGTCCCGAACCATCAAGTGAAGGCGGTGCGGAAAAGAGCAAAAACAGCATAAGCGCATTTATCAGTGTTCCCGTAAGCAGCCATGGAAGAAATCTTCCCCATCTACTCCTCGTTTTCGCCACAAAAACTCCTATTACCGGATCGTAAAATGCATCTATGATTCTTGCAACGAGAAGTATAACTCCCATCGCAACAGCACTCACTCCAAGTACGTCCTGATAATAATAGAGAGTATAGCTTGCGGACATCATGTAAGCCATATTTTTTCCGAGTGCGCCAACCGAATATGCTGTTTTTTCGCCAAAACCAAGTGTGTTATCGTTCATACTTCTTCCATATTTCAATCTTCAGAAATAAGACTTTTCACAAAAGCTATTTCATCCATGTTAGATTTCTTTGCAAACTGCGACCTTATATTTGTGTTAAATACATGTCCAAGCCTGTTTTTAGCGTCACCATATGAGTGAAACTGAAAAGGAACATTCGCCTTAAGCAGTGCCTCACTCAGTATACCGGTCTGATGACTCAGGAAATCTCCTGTTCCGGTACAGAAAAATACAGGCGGAAAATCACCGGTGATACCGCGAGTTATATCAAGACATATAAGGTCCTGATCGTTTTCACATTTCTCAAGATATTCCTTCGCGAGTACTGCTGTCAGCGGATCCTTTGGGTCATTCATCATGACCCTGTATACTCCGCAGTTACATACTAATCCTTTCAGTGAAGGATATTCTTTTATATCTACAGATATGCTGTTGCGATAATCTTTATTCAGGCAGCAGCCGTAATAGCTGAGAAGTATATTTGACCCGGCCGAATCAGAAAAAGCGAATATATTATCCTTGTCGAGCAGGTATTCATCCGCATGCTCAAGTATCCACTCAAAGAGAAGCGCTGTATCCCTGATTGGCGTCGGAAACTTAAATTCCGGAGCCAGATGATAATCAAAGCTGATTACCGTAAAGCCTTTTCCGGCCAGCTCCATACAGTAAAACTGATAGCCCTCTTTCTTACCATAGACCCAGCCTCCTCCGTGAACATTCACTATTACCGGAAGCTTTTTCTCGCCATCTTCTTCATTCATAAGCGGCTTATAAATATCCAGGATCTGAACCTCATCATCTCCATATCGGATGTCCTTCCATATTCTTATATCCTCAGGCATGGTCAGTCCCTTGTCTCTTTCCTGTTCCTGTATTTCAAACTGTAGTCTTATATAATCACTGTAGCTGCTCAATTCTGTATACCTCTTTCTAAGACAAGCATATTACCGGTAATGCAATATTTTAATAACAATACAAAGCCTACATCCGCTTTATTGTTCCTGTCTTTTTAAACTCTTATACTATTCCGTCCGTGAGTCTCCGTAAGCATTCATCTCTAAGCTTCTCGACATCTGCCCGGTTCAGCAGGTTATCATCAAACTGAAATTTTAACGTGATACCATCATCTGAAATAGTCATATAATTGCCATTTCTCTTTTCATCCTCATATATGCCGCCTGAAATATACATAGAAGGTTTATTCGGGAAAATATAAGCAATTATGCCTGCATTTATCGGTGGAATAACAGGTCGTCCGTAAACAATAGTCCATATATCCTCATTATCCAGCCAGCTGTATGATTCCGTCATGTAGAAGCTGTCCATGAAACTCTGAAGTGTATCTTCTCTTCTGAGTCTTACAGGTACGCTTTTTGAGAACATACCAACTATCCGTTCTGACTCACATACTCCTCCTTTTCGTCCGGAAACCGTCGTAAAAAATAGTATGTCTTCCTTGTTCAGAATATCCATCAGCGACCGGCCATATTCATACTGAACCCTTCCATATAGTGATATGCCCATCTCCCTGCATTTTTCTATCAGGACGTCAGACTGTTCCTTATCCAGATGAAGCGTAATCGTCTTAATTTCAGGAGTCTGTGAGATAAATCCTTTACGCGGCAATATATTTATTCCCGGTTTTTTCAAGTATTCCTTCCAGAACTTTTTTGCCTCTATATTGTTTATTCTTTCTTTCTCTAAATAACTTCTATATGCGATATACTCGTCTTCGCCGAACAATTCATCGCTCATGAAATCTCTCTCTATCAGATCAACACTGAATCCGTCAAACAGGCTGTGAATACCCTGCATCAGCAGAACGCCCTTATCCCCGGCAAACCTTACATATCCAAAAGCGATAACCGGTTTTCTTCCTGAGTTTTCAATTGTTTCAAGAAAAGCCTTCCACAATGTCCCCAGCTTATCATCACTAAAGCTTTCCTCTTTATCATCTCTGTAGAACAGAACCGGCTGTGCGGGACAATCATCATCCCTGTAGACAACCTGACAAGGCATACTCAGGTCATCCGTATATATGTATGTCCGTAGTGCAGGATGTTTTCTTATGATACTTTTTGCTCTGTCAACAAACTCTGTTTCGCCGAAACCTCTCATGATATATGCATATGTCCGAACATAGTATCCAAACACTTCCTTCTTTTCATCCGGAAGTGTTGCAAATCGTTTTTCTGAACCGGTCATTCCGATAACCGCTTCATACCCGCTGCCGTCAAGAAGCTTCTCCAGTTTACTACGATCCTCCCCGGAAATATTGATCCATGAGACTTCTGTTTTTAGACTGACATATGCCCCACTGTCAGCTCTGCCGGACACCGCTTTATCGGTCTCTTCACCATCATTTTCTTTCTTCAGCAGCCTGCTCAGTTCACGTGCGTTTTTATTTTTCATCAGATCCTTAAGGTCTGCCACATAGCCCTTCTTGGCAAGCTCGGCCATGATGATCATTCCCTTGAGCGAATCTCCTCCGA
>CAMNMC010000035.1 GCA_946544235.1 uncultured Lachnospiraceae bacterium
GGGGATGCGTCTCGGCGCGAGATGTTATTAGTTGCCTGCGGCAACACGCGCCTCGCGCAGAGCATGCCGCGAGCGGCATGCTTTGTTCTAATAAGAAAGAGAATGGCAGAGTGTTTGACATATATTATCCGGAATAGTATTATGGTCAATGTGTGGGCGATAACGATTATTTGTTTAAGGATTAAAAAATGAACGAAAGCTTCAGTCAGGATATTTTCATATTGAAGGAACTGGTCAGGAAGGGTATTAAGCTGAAATACAGAAGATCGTACCTCGGCATACTCTGGTCACTGCTGGAACCATTACTTACCATGGTCGTTCTGACAATAGTGTTCGGAACGCTTTTCGGTATAAAAGATAAAACTTTTCCGGTATATATTCTGGCCGGAAGACTTCTGTACAGCTTATTCTCACAGGGGACCAAGGAAGCGCTTAAATCCATAAGAGCCAATGCTTCTATGATAAAGAAGGTATATGTGAATAAGCTGCTTTATCCGCTGTCGGCGATACTGTTTAATTATGTGATATTTCTGATATCACTTGTGGTTCTGGCAATCACGGCGCTTTGCTTTAAGGTATATCCGACAGTTTATCTGTTTCAGATCGTTATTCCTATGCTGAACCTTCTTCTGCTTTCGGCAGGAGTCGGACTTATAATGTCGACTATCGGTGTTTTCTTCAGGGATATGGAATATCTCTGGAATGTAGTTTTGATGCTGATAATGTATACCTGCGCCATATTTTATAAACCGGAAAAACTGCTGAACAGTAAATTTGCCATGATCCTTAAAGGGAATCCTCTTTATTGTATTATTTCAAATTTCAGAAGCTGTGTTTTCGGAGAGCCAATGAATTATAAATATATGTTATATTCCTTCGGCTTTGGAGTATTTACCATACTTGTAGGGCTGTTTATGTTCAGAAAACTTGAAGACAGGTTTATACTGAGTATCTGATCTATTATTCTTTGGAAATGATCGGATTCCGTGACAACAGGGTGCGTTGATAACAGAATTATGAATGATAATAGAAATATAAAGAAAAAAAACAGAATAGGTAATTCTTCGGAAAAGCTTCAGACTGCTGAGGGTTCCGGAATGGCTCTCCTTGTTGATAATGTAGGAATGAAATTCAATCTCAGCAAGGAAAAGGTCGACAGTCTGAAGGAGTATTTCATCAAGTTTGCAAAGCGTGAATTAAAATATGATGAATTCTGGGCGCTGCGCAATGTGAGTTTTTCTCTTGAAAAAGGTGACAGGCTGGGGATACTCGGACTTAACGGAGCAGGAAAGAGTACGCTGCTCAAGGTTATCGCCGGTGTATTTAAACCGACGGAGGGCAGTGTTGAGAGAGACGGAGTTATAGCACCTCTTATTGAACTGGGAGCCGGCTTTGATATGCAGTATACCGGTCGTGAAAATATATATCTCTATGGAGCGGTTCTGGGCTACAGGCATAAATTTATTGACGAGAAGCTTGAAGAGATAATTGAGTTTTCGGAGCTGAGGGATTTTATAGATGTTCCGCTGAAAAATTATTCTTCCGGCATGAGGGCACGTCTGGGCTTTTCGATTGCCACTGTCGTTGAACCGGATATACTCATACTTGATGAGGTGCTTTCGGTCGGCGATGCCAAGTTCAGAAAGAAGAGTGAGGCAAGGCTCATGAAGCTTATTGAAAGCGGAGTGACAGTACTCTTTGTGTCTCACAACACGGATCAGGTGAGGAGACTCTGTAATAAGGCGTTGATACTGGAAAAAGGTACAGTGACCGCTTATGGCGGAGTTAATGAGATTGCGGATAAGTATGACGAAATGACCTCGAAATGATCAACATTTATAAAGTGTTAAGATTATTCGGGGCGGAACTGTGATATAGTATCTGTCGGTTTAAAATATACATGCGTAATGTCGGGGCTCGGTATTTTCATGAAGTGATGCTTATGCATGTGAGAATGTATGGAGAGATAAAAAGATGGATTTAGCAGAATTAGTAAAGGTAGTGATCCTCGGAATAGTGGAAGGTGTGACGGAATGGCTTCCTATAAGCAGTACCGGACATATGCTGCTTGTTGATGAATTTATCAAGCTTAAAATGTCACAGGAGTTTAAGGATATGTTCTTCGTGGTCATTCAGCTTGGCGCGATACTCGCGGTTGTGATCATGTATTTCTGGAAGCTGTGGCCTTTTGGTATGAAGGACGGAAGGGTGATCGCCAAGAAAAATACATGGATCATGTGGGCGAAGGTTGTTATTGCCTGCATTCCTGCATCGGTTCTCGGAATACTGCTTGATGACTGGATGGATGCGCATCTTCACACACCGGTTGTCATTGCCATAATGCTTATAATCTATGGTATATGGTTCATTATTATTGAGAAGAGAAATGCAAATAAGCAGTTTGCTGTAAATGATATAGACAGTCTGCCATTCAATAAGGCCTTTGGAATAGGAGCTTTTCAGATGCTTTCACTCGTTCCGGGTACATCAAGATCCGGTTCGACGATAATCGGAGGACTTACACTTGGCGTTTCAAGACCTACGACAGCTGAATTTACCTTCTTCCTGGGAATTCCTATAATGTTCGGAGCAAGCTTTGTTAAGATAATGAAATTCGGATTTGATTTCACAAGTTCTGAGCTTATTGCCCTGTTCGTCGGAATGGCTGTTGCTTTCATTGTTTCTATATTTGTAATTAAGTTCATGATGAACTACATCAGAAAACATGATTTCAAGGTTTTCGGTATCTACAGGGTTGCTCTCGGAGTTCTTGTTCTGGCATACTTCGGAATCAAGGCAATCGTATAATTGGGCGAGAGTACTGAGGAGAAAAAGATGATCATAAGATTGGATAAATATCTTGCGGATACCGGTTTTGGAACGAGGAGTACAGTTAAGCAGCTTGTCCGTAAGGGCTCTGTACAGATTGATGGTGTTACTGTTAAGTCATCTGATCTTAAGGTGGATACTGAAAAGACAGTGGTCACCGTAAATGGTAAAATAGTCGGTTATGAGGCCTTTGAATACTATATGCTGAATAAACCGGCAGGCGTTATTTCTGCATCTACTGATGAGAGAGAAAAAACAGTGGTTGACATAATCTCTGAGAAAAAGAGGCGTGATCTCTTTCCTGTCGGTCGTCTTGACAGAGATACCGTCGGCCTGCTTCTTATTACAAATGATGGTGCTCTTTCACAGAAGCTACTGGCACCGGGAAAACATGTTGAGAAGGTTTACCTGGTCAGAGTAACCGGTGAACTTACGGATGAGGACAAGAGAGCCTTTGAAGAGGGTCTGGATATCGGAGATGATAAGCTGACGAAGCCGGCCGGACTCGAGATAAAAACCATCGGAATGTATAGTATAGAGGGTCAGCACTTTGTCAGAAGTGATGCGTACGATGCGGAGCTTGTTACTGAAGCAGAAGTTACACTTACGGAAGGACGTTTCCACCAGATCAAAAGGATGTTTGAAGCGAGAGGGCATGAGGTTGTTTATCTGAAGCGTCTCTCGATGGGAAGCCTTAAGCTTGACGATAGCCTGGCGGAAGGCGAGTACAGAAAGCTTACGGAAGAAGAACTGACAGAGCTGGGCGGCTGACCAAAAAAGAACAGACAATACAAATTATAAAATCCCCTTGACTTACGCAGTTCCTTATGCTACTATATTCCCTGCGTAAGCCTTCGGGCTTTTTTTGTTGTGCTACCATCAAAAGAAGCTGTGGCCTGCGAAGCGGCTCGGAACAGTATATCCCAACAATACTTTTTCAGGGCAGCGGCAGATGGTTAATCTGTTTTTGATCACTTTCTGTGATCGGCTGAGTCGTTATCGGGATTATCCTGAAATATGGCTCTTACGCTTAAAGCGTAGCTAGTATAAAGTCCGCCTGATACAGACGTGTTGAAAGATAGGCGGATATACCCGTATTATACAGTTACATTTTTTAAAATGTTGATAGACCCTGCGAAAGCGGCGGTCCGGTGTGAAGAATCACACTGCAGTATCAGATAGTATGGAGGTATAAGTCATGCGTGTTAAGATTACATTGGCATGTACGGAATGTAAGCAGCGTAATTACAATCTGACTAAGGAGAAGAAGAATCATCCTGAGAGAATCGAGACCAAGAAGTATTGTAAGTTCTGCAAGAAGCACACAAACCATAAGGAAACAAAGTAATTTATTTACGGAACGGAGTTAAGGATGGCAGATAAGAAAGACAATTCACCTGCACTTAAGAGAAGTTGGTTCCAGGAGCTTAAGGCTGAGTTCGGCAAGATTACATGGCCGACCAAGAAGAATCTCTTCAGACAGTCAGTAGCTGTTATTGTTGTGGCTGTTCTGCTTGGTCTTATGATCGTTTTACTTGATTATCTTATTACATTCGGTTTAGGGTATATACTTGTATAGGCGGTGAGAAGATGGCAGAAATAAACAATGAAGAAATAACTTCAGAAGTAGTTGAAAAGGTTGAAAGAACTACACCAACCAGCGTTAAGCAGGTTGAGGATACCGAGCCACACTGGTATGTTGTACATACCTATTCCGGTTATGAGAATAAGGTAAAGGCTGATATTGAGAAGACTATCGAGAACAGGAAGCTTCAGGGACAGATGCTTGAAGTTATGGTTCCTCTTCAGGACGTTGTTGAGACCAAAGCTAACGGCGAGAAGAAAATTGTTTCCAAAAAGCTGTTTCCGGGATATGTTCTTGTACACATGATTAAAAATGATGTTACATGGTACGTAGTCCGCAACACAAGAGGTGTTACCGGATTTGTTGGTCCGGGATCTGAGCCTGTTCCGCTTACGGAAGCAGAGATGAGAAAGCTTGGTGTTAAGGAGCCTGATCAGGTATTTGATATCGATGTTGAGGTCGGAGATCTCATCAAGGTTATATCAGGTGCATGGGAAGGAACCGAAGGAAATATCAAGAGCATCAATGCCGGTAAGCAGACGGTTACCATCGATGTGGACATCTTCGGAAGAACAACTTCTGTTGAGATAAGTCTGGGTGATATTGAAAAATTGTAATCAAGCCTTTTAAGGCATAAAATGTGGAAGGGATACTGAGAAAAAGTATTCCGTTAATACCACTTATAGGAGGTACGCTAAAATGGCGAAGAAAGTAACAGGATACATTAAATTACAGATACCTGCAGGTAAGGCAACTCCTGCACCACCTGTCGGACCAGCTCTTGGTCAGCATGGTGTAAATATCGTACAGTTTACTAAGGAATTTAACGCTAAGACCGCTGATATGGGTGATACGATCGTCCCAGTAGTTATCACGGTTTACGCTGACAGAAGCTTCAGCTTCATCACAAAAACCCCACCTGCAGCAGTTCTTCTTAAGCAGGCTTGCAACCTTAAGTCAGGTTCAGGAAAGCCTAACAAGGATAAGGTTGCCAAGATTTCCAAGGATAAGATCAGAGAGATCGCTGAGAAGAAGATGCCTGACCTGAATGCCGGTTCTATCGAGGCTGCTATGAGCATGATCGCCGGAACTGCACGTTCAATGGGTATCGTTGTAGAGGACTAATATTTAAAATAGTGGAAGAGAGGATGACTCTCGATAAAACCACAGGAGGTTTCGTAATGAAAAAAGGTAAAAGATATCAGGAAGTTGTAAAACTTGTAGAGAAGACAAAATTATATGATCTTGACGAGGCTGTTTCAGTTCTCAAGAAGTCAGCAAATGCTAAGTTTGATGAGACAATCGAAGCTCACATCAGACTCGGTGTAGACGGACGTCATGCAGATCAGCAGGTACGTGGTGCCGTTGTTCTCCCTCACGGAACAGGTAAGACTGTTAAGGTTCTCGTTTTCGCAAAGGGTGATAACGTTGATAAGGCACTTGCTGCAGGCGCTGATTATGCAGGTGGTGATGAACTCGTTCCAAAGATCCAGAACGAAGGATGGCTTGATTTCGATGTTGTAATCGCTACTCCTGACATGATGGGTGTTGTTGGACGTCTCGGACGTGTACTTGGTCCTAAGGGACTTATGCCAAATCCAAAGGCCGGTACAGTAACAATGGACGTTGTTAAGGCTATCGAGGATGTTAAAGCAGGTAAGATCGAGTACAGACTTGACAAGGCAAATATCATCCACGTTCCTGTTGGAAAGGCTTCTTTCTCAGAGGCTGATATTGCTGACAACTTCAGAGCTCTTATGGGAGCTATCATCAAGGCTAAGCCATCTGCTGCAAAGGGTCAGTATCTCAGAAGTGTAACAATCACTTCAACAATGGGCCCTGGAATCAAGCTTAACCCTATTAGATTTACTGAGTAATATATAAGCATAATGAAGACCTCACTGACCTTTAATGGGCCGGTGAGGTCTTATTTTTTATGTATATTAATTCGTAATCACAGGGCAATTAATTTGTATTTTTATATTGATTTTAATGTTGTATTTTAGTACAATATTACTATCGAAAATTGTATATTATAACTAAAAAACTATACGGAAGGGGAGCGAATACATGGAAAAAGAACAGATAGAGAAGGAATTAAAAGAGCTTATTGGCGAAGTACTGCCGGAGATTGAAGATGTAAGTCTTGATGTTCAGATCGAACAGGAATATGGGGTGAATTCGATTTCGATCATTAAGCTGATAGTAGCAGCTGAGAATAAATTTGGTGTGGAGTTTACGGATTATGAACTAGCTCTGGATAATTATTCCACATTCCGTAATCTTGCAGATCTGCTGAGCAATAAGATTGATAATCTTGACTAATTAGGAGGAGGCATAAGAATATGGCAAATATTAAAAAATTACCGGTTACATATCCTATGATCACTTCATGGCAGTGGCATGCCACACTTTTCTCAATCCTTTCGGATGATGATAATGCCAAAAAATGGATATTCAGCAACTATATTCAGCTCAGATGTTATAATATTCAGGAGATTTTTACAGGTGATGATATGCTTCTGGCAGATATTATGCCGGGCAGCAGCTCACTTAAGGAGTGCCCTTATCTTATAACTTCGATCATGACAAAGCAGCAGATTGAGAGTTATACCGGCAATATCATCGATTTCATTATCAAGACTATCGATCTTGACGGATACATCTATGGTGTATTTGATGAGGCAAGGATACTCAGTGATTATGATGTTGATTATAAATTCCCTCATGAGCTTTTCATCTATGGCTACAATATGGATGAGGAAGTTTTCTATGTTGGCGATTTCACATTCAAGGATCATTATTCATACAATACAGTTTCCTTTGCAGATATCGAGAAGGGCTACAGCGTTATAACAGCCGGCGATGATCATATGTTTAAGGATGATTACAAGGGAACCAGAGGACTTTATGTAATATTCAAGAACAGTGATACACCTTACTATGATGTTGATCTTGCATTCATCAGAGATACTCTTCGCGAATATCTTAATTCTGTAGATTCAAAGAATCATTTCAGAATGATGAGAAACAGATTCACGGATACAACATTCGGTATAAATGTTTATGACCGTGTTCTCAACAGGATTATCGAGCAGACATCAAAGGATGAGCCTGATTTTGATATCAGAGCACTGCATCTTATGTATGATCATAAGGTTCTTATGTATGAAAGAATCAAGTACCTTATGGCAAACGGATATCTTGATTATAATGAGGATCTTCTCAAGACATATTCTGTAGTTGTGAAGAATATGCTTGCAGCTCGTAATCTTCTTATCAAGATTTCTATCAACGGAAGAGTTGAAGAGGCAAATAAGTTTAAGTCATATTTTGCAATAGCAAAGGAAAAGGAGCTCGGAGTTCTTCTTGAGGTTCTTGCAGAGCTTGACAGAAAGCTCAGCTAAAAAATATTGATGTTTACAGGCCGGGGATTTCCCGGCCTGTTTTGTTGTGTAACAGGAAATGGCGGTCATGTTATAAAAAAAATGAGGAGACATTACTGCGCGAATAGTAAAGATTTTTCGTGTATATTTAGATAATTGATGATATAATAAAACTCAGAGTATAAAGGTATGGATTATCGAAAATAATGCATGGATGACCCGGGGGATAAGCGGTCATAAAATTACGTTTTCGGGAGAATAAAGATCGGTATGAAAAAAGCAGTCGGGAAAATTAAAAAATATAATACAGGTACCTACATTATCGGAATGAGTGTATTCTTTATAATAGCACTCCTTATCATTATCATAGATTTTAACAGGTTATTCACTAAGCCGGAAAATCTGAACAAGAGAGTGAAAAACGGCTTTAAGCCGACTGCCGGTGAATATGTATCGGTTGATATAAAAAAACAGGATATTGTTACCGGCTATGCAGAAGCAGATTATAAGCTTTATGGTTTTATACCGTCAGGCAGGGAGTATTATTACATAATACAGCTCAGTAATGGCGGATATATATCGCTCTCGGTGAGAAGAAATATGGCTTTGAAGCTTGACAGACTTATAAAGGGCGGCAAGGAAACAATAGTGATCAAGGGCGTTCTTGAGAAGATGAATACCGAGATACAGGACTATTACAGCAGGACACTCAGTGCGTATGGGTATGGTGATGAAGGAAATGTGACTATATATAATCTGACGATAGATTCAACCGACAGTCTTGTTTCGGCATGGATGCTGATAGCTGCGTCACTTGTATTTGCATTATTCTTCACGTTTATGCTTGTCAGGTCAATAAAGTTTAAGAAGGATAATAAGGACGTTGACGAGGACCGGGAGGACGATGATAATAATGAATAATAACGGAGCGGCAGAAGAGATTCTGCCGCTTTGTTGCTCTTTTGTTATCATTAACGCGCTATTATACCAATAGATGTGTTATTAATATGCAAATAACTGGAGGGATATATGGCGGAGAAAACAATAATCGGAAAGAGAAAAGAAGCATACAGGTCTGCGGAGAAGAAATTTAAGAGGGACCAGGAGCTTAAGGATCGCTTTGTGGCACTTAATGCGGCTATCCCTGCGAGAAAAACCAAGGCTGCCATGACTCCTGAGCAGATGGACAAGCTTCGTGATGAGTATAAGAAAGTGATCGGTGTGCTTTCCAAAAAGATGAAAAGTACCAAAGAGAAGATAATCGGTGATCCGAAGGTTCTTAAAAAGCCTGTTTCCAAGGAGGTCAGGGATAAACTGAACGCAGAATATGATTACATGGCTAAGATCAGAAAGACCATGAGTAAGGACCTGAAGTATGTGGACCATTGTATTAAGGAGAAAAAATATCCTACGGTCTCACAGCTTTATGAGGGTTCAAGATCAGATCAGGCAACTGTTGATCTTTCAACAGCTAAGAAATATGGACAGGGAATGAGTTCACGTTACAGAATTACTGTTCCGGGACCGGACAAAAAACCGGTGGAAGGTTTCTTTACCATATCACGGAAGGGCAAGAAATATGATGACAGGGTTGAAAAATTAAGGCGCCAGATAATCGCTAAATACGGTGAGGATGCTATGGATTTCTTCAAGGGCAATGGTATGACCATGATAGATGTCCTTATGTGTTCAAACTCCTATAGCCGTGTGGCTATAATCAATAAGAGCAAACTGCATATCAAAGGGCTTGACGTAGTTGATCTTAGTCTGGAGAGGCTCTATCTGAAGGATGTCATAAAAAATCTGAGTAAGGATAAGAAATACAAGGAGGTCCTTGACAGAAATACCGTTAGTAAGAGTCTGAAGGCTGTTGATACATATCTGAAAACACCTGAAAAATATAAGATTTTTATTGAGTATTTCCATGGACTTGCAAAGCTTCGTAATTCCATGGGCATCAATGAAGAACTTGGGGTAAGTAATCTGTCAAAGATTGATAAGAGAAATTCAGCTATGTCTATGGTCGCTGAAATGTTAGGGTGCAGCAATGTGATCGCAAAGTCGAGAAACCTTCATGTCAAGGATCCTAAGACCGGTAAGGTTACCATGGGAACCTTCATGGAGAAGGCGGAGGGAGTTGATTTCATCAGTACTGATCCTGAGGATATGGAGAAGTTTTCAAATCTTACGCCTAGCATGGTAGAGGGAAATATTTATCTCATAAAGGATATTGCCAATATTCAGATCAATGACTGGATCTGTGGAAATGGCGACAGGCATATGGGAAATATGCTTTATAAGTTTGATGAGGCAGGAAGACTCACGGGAATTGTAGGTATTGATAATGATGCCAGTTTCGGAAAGAATAACCATGGCGTAATACTGAATGGCATAGACCTGAATAATCTGGGCATAATACCTAAGGATACCTATGACAGACTTTGTAATATGAATCCTGAAGAGTTTAAGGTAATGCTTTATGGATATGACCTGTCAAGTGAAGAGGTTAATAAGGCTGTTGAACGCCTGAATCAGTTAAAGAATAAGATTGAAGCTGATAAAGAGTATTTCAAGGACAAGCCTATGGGCTATACAGAAGGGGGCAGGATCAAGGTAGTTACCGAAGATGAGATTGGTATGCTTTCAATCGTTGGTGAACTTGGAAAGGCTGTGCCTTATCCGGATATGAAGGGTAAGCCTCAGAATGGTGCGTATAACAATCTCTTCGGAATGGTGAGGCAGATAGCTACTCAGGGCTACGGCGCCGGGAAGTGTGTTCATGACCTCAGGATAGAAGTTTATGACAGTATCAATGAAGTTAATGAAAGAGGCAGGGAAGATCTGGGGGACCTTATTAAGAAGATGGATGAGTCACAGAGAAAGACTTATAAGCCGTCTGAACTTTTTATGACGATCAGGAATGCTCTGGATGATTGCAGCAGATTTGTCAAAATGACAGGGAACATTCTGGTTGATACAGATAAGTATGAATTCTTCAGGGTAAATAATGTAAATATAGATCAGCTCAGAGATAAACTTGCAACTGCGTCAACAACATGTGATAAATATCTCGCCGGCAAGAATAAGGCTGATATCGATAAGAAGTCTAAAACAAGCAATGCTTATATCAGATATAATCTTGTGGATGAGTCGAAGAAGAACATTCAGAAAATAATCAGTGCTCTCGACAGAATAGCCGATAAGAGTCAGAGGATGATAGATCAGAATGAAAAACGCCACGAGATGAATGATATATGCATGAAAGAAGAAACAAAGATTTATGCTGCTGTGCATGAGAAGAATCTGCGACTTGCCAATGATGAGATTTTGATGGCTGCGGCTAAGGAGAATCCGCAGAAAAAAGCTGAACCTAAGAGCTTTGTGAAAGTAAAATAATAAGCCGTGTGTTCTTGATCCACTGCGTGTATCAAGAACCGTCGCCAGAGGCGCCGTATATGGCAAAAGAATAACACAGATTGGTATGCAAGCATCCCATCTGTGTTATTTTTTTGCCATGCATGGCTTGTTTTTGCTGCTCTTTTGTTGCGAGGTATAGGTTAAACTATGGGTCGCAATTAATTAATGATATTTGAAAAGACCGTGATTTTTGGAGATTTATGATAAGATAATAATATTTGAATCATGCCTCTGCAGGAGACCTGCAGGGGCATGAATAACGTAGGATACTGCAGGAGATGAAAAGTTGTATTATTTTGTTAATTTTTCTCTTGACAGAATTCAGATGTTGTTGTTATACTTACATAGTTCGCTGAAAAGCGAGGATGTGCGTTTAGCTCAGCTGGATAGAGCGTTTGGCTACGGACCAAAAGGTCGGGGGTTCGAATCCTCTAACGCACGCTTTTAAAAAACCTGTTGAAATGATTAAAAAACTGCTTGCATTTTGAGAAGCTATGTAATATAATCATTTTCGCTGTCACAGGTAATTAAATATTGGGCTATCGCCAAATGGTAAGGCACTGGACTCTGACTCCAGCATTTTCAAGGTTCGAATCCTTGTAGCCCAGCTAAGTATCCTCAGAACACTTCTGAGGATTTTCTTTTGTTATATGACCGGATTGGTGGTATAATATAATCTGGTTATACAATTGCAGTGTCAACAAAACGTAAAGTGAACGGTTCGCAGCTGAGCGAATATTTCACCGGATGCTGCTATGTTGGGATCGTAAATAATAATGTATATTCAGAATATACAGAAACGGAGGACGGATATGAAACTTGGAACATGGAATGAACTAAAGTTCAGTAAAAAGACAGATTTTGGAGTTTATCTTACAGACGGTGAGACCGAGGTGCTGCTGCCGCAGAAGCAGGTGCCTGACGGTTTTGGTGAGGGGAAGAGCCTGAATGTATTTTTATACAGGGATTCATCTGACAGGCTGATCTCTACGGTAAACAAGCCTCTTATTGAGGTTGGCGAGATAAAAAAGCTGACTGTTAAAAATGTCACCGGTCATGGAGCTTATCTTGACTGGGGGCTTGAGAAGGATCTTCTGCTTCCGTATAAGGAGCAGACGGCAAAGGTGTATGAGGGACGCAGTTATCTTGTCAGGATGTATGTTGATAAGACTGACAGACTCTGCGCTTCAATGCGACTCTATGGTCATCTTAAGCAGAATGAAAAATACGAAAAAGGGTCACATGTTACCGGTACTGTTTATGAATACAGAAAGGGCCTGGGAGCCTTTGTGGCAATTGATGATGAATACTATGGCATGATCCATGAATCTGAAATCTTCAGCCGTGTGGAGGTTGGAGACGAGGTACATGCCAGAGTAGTAAAGAGACGTCCGGATGGTAAGACTGATCTGGCTCTTCGTGAGGAGGTTTATGTTCAGAGAATCTCTGATTCGGAAATGGTATTTGATATCATTAAGAGCTACGGCGGTACGCTTCCTTTTGATGACAAGGCAGATAGGGAACTGATAAGGACAGAGTTCGGTATCAGCAAGAATGCCTTTAAGAGGGCGGTTGGTCATCTTCTGAAGGAGAAGAAGGTTGAGATCGCAGACGGCAGGATAAGAATACTGTGATCGATATGACAGGCAGTCCGGATCATTATAAAGATAGTATTTTGGTCGGGTTTGTCAGTGCAAGCTATACTCCAGTGCCGAAGGGCATACGATAAAGATATAAAGATAATATACAGAAAACATATACAGAGAGATATAAGGATTAGAAAAAAAATATAAAGAAGTAAAGAAAGGGTAACATACAATGAAAGAGATAATCAGTACAGACAAGGCACCTGCAGCAATCGGACCATATTCACAGGCAGTTAAGGTTGGAAACCTTCTGTTTACATCAGGAATGATCCCTATCGATCCTGCTACAAATACTCTTGTAGAGGGCGGAATCGAGGTTCAGGCAGAGCAGGCGCTTGCCAATATCAAGAACCTTCTTGAAGCATCGGGAAGCTCAACAGATAAGGTTGTGAAGACTGTTGTATTTATAAAGGATATGAATGATTTTGCAAAGGTTAATGAGATTTATGCAAAATATTTTACAGGTAACTATCCTGCAAGAAGCTGCGTCGAGGTTGCGAGACTTCCGAAGGACGTTCTGATCGAGATAGAGGCAATTGCCGAGGTATAAAAAAGAAATAAGATGTAGCTTTCCCGGTGTCTGATCATGGTGCCGGGAATTATCATTTAAAAATATATAATTGCAATTACATAATGATCCGGCAGATATCATGAGCAGAAAACATGGCGAGTCTGGGTTGACAGAAAGAATGTGGCAGGTATGCGTAAAAAGTGCTTGCACATATATTATTTTTATGTTAAAGTAAATGCTCGTGATATATTCAATTATATTCCTTGCTCCTGAAAGCACTCGGTTTGAGTAACTGAAAAGAAGTTGCGGAGGCTGTAAGTTAAGCCACTCAGGAGCCATTAGTCCACAAGGAGGTGCAAGACATGAACAAGTATGAGATAGCGTTAGTTATCAGTACAAAGCTCGAAGATGATGCCAAGAACGAAGTGCTCGAGAAAGTAAAGAGACGTGTTACAAGAGCAGGCGGCACAATCACAAATATTGATGATTGGGGCAAGAAGAGAATGGCATACGAGATTCAGAAGATGAAGGATGGTTATTACTACTTCATCCAGCTTGATGGCGATTCTGAAACTCCGGCTAAGCTCGAAGCAAGTCTTCGTATCATGGATAACGTGTTAAGATATCTTGTCGTTAAAGCTGACGAGCAGTAAGACGTCTTTCGTGTATACGGTACTGAAAATACGCTGAGTAATGAAACGGAGGTTCCAGCGTGAATAAAGTTATTTTAATGGGTAGACTGACTCGTGATCCTGAGGTCAGATATTCTCAGGGAAGTAATGGCGAGCAGATGGCTATTGCAAGATATTCGATAGCAGTAGACAGAAGATTTGTCAGAAGAAATGGCGGGGACGAGCAGACAGCTGACTTCATCAATTGCGTTGCATTTGGAAGACAGGGCGAGTTTGCTGAGAAGTACCTTAAGAAGGGTACAAAGATTGCCGTTACAGGTCGTCTTCAGACCGGAAGCTATACAAACAAGGATGGTCAGAAGGTTTATACGACAGACGTAGTGATAGAGGAACAGGAATTTGCTGAGAGTAAGGGCAGCTCAGATGGCAGCGCAGGTGGTTATACTCCAAGAGAAAGCGCACCGGCACCATCATCAGCTGATGCAGGCGGGTTTATGACAATACCTGAAGGTATCGAGGGCGACCTTCCTTTCAAGTAAGATCTGTTCGCAGGCTTACAGTGGTGAGCTGTAAAGTAAAATAAGGAGGAAAAACAAATGCCTTATAATAAGTCAGAGCAGGGTGCAGCTGCTCCAATGAAGAGAAGACCTATGCGCAGAAGAAAAAAGGTTTGTGTATTCTGTGCTGATAAGAATAACATCATCGACTACAAGGATGTAAACAAGCTCAGACGTTACATCTCAGAGCGTGGTAAGATTCTTCCAAGAAGAATCACAGGAAACTGTGCAAAGCATCAGAGAGCTCTTACAGTTGCTGTTAAGAGAGCTAGACACGTTGCACTTATCCCATACGTTGTAGAGTAAGATTAATTCTGCGGTGGAACCATAATGGTTCCACCCTTTTCTTTTATGTCGAAAAACCTTTAAATCTGCAACTTTTTCCTTTTATTTCCTTGTTTTTTGTGCTATAATACCACAGATTATGTTGTTACGAAAGTATTACGCACAAGAGGCGACCGAAAACATATGCCTCTGAAGGCGTATTTTTGCTACAACTAGTATAGCGGTTCTAAAATAACTCAACCAATAACGCAGAATGTTTTTCTGAGAGTGCAGTATCAAAAACGTAGGAATAGCGGGCTATTCCGAGGCTTTTGGTGCTGTGCTATTCAGGAAAACAGGCAAGTTATTTGGTGTAGTTATTTAGAAATCGCTATACTAGGTAGTGATATGCGAAGCATATCGCTATCATGAACGTAGTGAATGACACGATACGCGCAGCGTATCATACGCATCACAAAGTGATGCGTACATAATTCTGCTTGCAGAATTATGTGCAACTGAAGAGGTATATGTTTTCGGTCACCTCTTATAACGAATAGGAGAGATGCATCATGTTTAGAGTAAACGAAGACTATCTTAAGCTTCCTGGAAGCTATCTTTTTTCTACAATTGCGAAGAAAGTTTCGGCTTTTTCAGCTGAGAATCCTGATAAGAAAATAATAAGACTCGGTATCGGAGATGTAACCCAGCCGCTCTGCTCTGCAGTTATCAAGGCACTTCACAGTGCTGTTGATGAGATGGCAGATGCAGCAACCTTCAGAGGTTATTCACCTGATCTCGGTTATGATTTCCTGAGAGAGACAATTGCAAAGAATGATTACAAGGACAGAGGCTGCGACATCGCTGCTGATGAGATATTTGTAAGTGACGGCGCAAAGTCTGATTCCGGAAATATTCAGGAGATTTTCTCTAAGGACACAAGAGTTGCAGTATGCGACCCTGTATATCCTGTTTATGTTGATACAAATGTTATGGCAGGCAGAACCGGTACATACGACAGTACAACCGGTCTCTGGAGCAATGTGATCTACATGCCATGTACAGCAGAGAACGATTTTTCACCTGAGCTTCCGAAGGAAGTTCCTGATCTCATCTATCTCTGCTATCCAAACAATCCTACAGGCGCTTCAATTACTAAGGATGCACTTCAGAAATGGGTTGATTATGCGAATAAGAACGGTTCTGTTATCGTTTATGATGCGGCTTATGAAGCATATATCTCAGAGCCAGACGTTCCTCATTCAATCTATGAATGTGAGGGCGCAAGAACCTGCGCGGTTGAGATCAGAAGCTTCTCAAAGAATGCAGGCTTCACCGGAACACGTCTCGGTTTCACTGTAGTGCCTAAGGATATCAAGACAGAGGATGGAACAACACTTCATCAGCTCTGGGCAAGAAGACACGGAACCAAGTTCAACGGTGCTCCTTACATCGTTCAGAGAGCAGGCGAGGCTGTTTATTCGGCAGAAGGCAAGGCTGAGACAAAGCAGCAGATCGCATATTATATGAATAATGCAAAATACATCTTTGAAGGACTTAAGTCAGCAGGCTACAGCGTATACGGTGGAGTAAATGCACCATATATCTGGCTTAAGACACCTGATAATATGACTTCATGGGATTTCTTCGACTTCCTGCTTGAAAAGGCAAATGTAGTCGGTACTCCGGGATCAGGCTTCGGTCCTAGCGGCGAAGGATATTTCCGACTGACTGCTTTCGGAAGCTATGAAAATACAGTCGAAGCTATTGACAGGATCAAGAAGCTGTAAATATCAGATAATTAGATCAGATGATGAATTGTGGGAGAGTTCAAATGATTAAAGTGTTGAATAGAAGGATCGTCAGAACATTAACTGCGATGGTGATCTGCGCGGTATTTTTCCTGAATGGGTTTATGGTTTATGCTGATTGTCCTATAGCGGCTACGCGTTACAGGATACATCATCAGTCAAGATATCTTGGCGTTGAGAAGCTCGATGGTATCGACGTATCTGAACATCAAGGCGTTATTGACTGGGCAAAGGTTAAGAAGGCCGGAATTGATTTCGCGTTCATAAGGATCGGCGGAAGAGGCTATGGTTCCTTGGGCGGAATGTATACAGATGATATGTGTACCGATAATGTCAGAGGCGCTATCGCAAATGGCATCCAGGTCGGACTGTATTTCTATTCACAGGCACTTACCGTTGAGGAAGCGAAGGCTGAGGCCAGACAGGTTCTGTATTATATGAATCCTCCTAAGGGATCGGATGCATATGACAATATGAAGGGTGGATTTATCGATCTTAAGGATAAGATAACACTTCCTATCGTTATGGATTATGAGTACAGTCCGGTTTCAAACGGTAGATTTGTTTACGGGAAGATATCGAAGGCGCAGGCTACAAGAAATGCAGAAGCATTTATCGCTGAGATAAGAGCTGCAGGTTTTGATGCCTGTGTTTACGGAAGCGCTAATTTCCTCGAGAATCAGCTGGACTGTGAGAAGCTTTATAATACTTCATCAATATGGCTTGCTCATTATACCGATTACACTGATTATGAAGGTGAATTCTCATGGTGGCAGTACACAGACAGCGGAAGAGTTGACGGTATCTCAGAAAACGTTGACATGAATGTCTGGTATAAGAAGGAAAAAATCGATACAGAATATCATTGCGTTAAGACAACTTATCAGGGTGAAACAGGTTGGTATTGTGTACGTGAAGGAAAAGTGGTTCCTGACTTTACAGGATTCGTTGAGAATGAATATGGCTGGTGGTATATTGAGAACGGCAGAGTCGATTTTGAACACACCGGAGTATATAAAGGAACGCTCGGCAATACTGAAGGCTGGTGGAACGTTAAAAACTCCAGAGTTGAATTTGTAAATACCATTGCTGAGAATAAATATGGCTGGTGGTATGTGATAAACGGTCGTGTTGATTTTGATATAAACGGTGTAATTAAAGGCACTGTGAATGGAGAATACGGCTGGTGGAACATTAAGAACGGTCGTGTTATAACAGAGGAAACAACCCTAGCCAAGAATGAATATGGCTGGTGGTACTGCAAGGACGGTAAGGTTGATTTCGAATTCAACGGAATACAGAAGAATAAATACGGTTACTGGTATTGCAAGAATGGTATGGTTGACTTTGACCATGATTCGATTGAAAAGAATGCCAACGGCTGGTGGAAGATCACCAATGGTATGGTGAACTTTAACTATACCGGAATTGCAAAAAATGCATATGGCTGGTGGAGAGTAGTAAACGGAAAGGTTGACTTTAATTTCACCGGACTTGCTAAGAATGAATATGGCTGGTGGTACTGCCAGAATGGAAAGGTTGATTTTCATTATAATGGCTTAGTCGAAAACAAGTATGGTAAGTGGCTTGTACGTAATGGTATGGTAAGATTTGACTGTACAGGATACTACGATATTGACGGACATGAATACTATATTGTTAACGGTCTGGTCAGATATGAAGATTAAGTGATAAGTATATTACACTGAAGAATCAGGAGAATGATAGAAAATGAAGAACATTTACAGAGACAAAACAATCGATAAGATGACAGAGGCTGATGTCGGAGCAACAGTCAGACTTGCAGGCTGGGTTGAAAATATCCGTGATCACGGCGGAGTTTCATTCATTGACCTCAGGGATATGTACGGAGTTATGCAGGTCGTACTTCGTGATACGTCACTTCTTGATAATATTTCCAAGGAGCAGGCTATATCAGTTGAGGGACTTGTAGAGCATAGAGATGAGGAAACCTACAATCCGAAGATTCCTACGGGAACCATCGAACTCGAGGCTCATTCGATAGATATACTCGGCAAGGTTTACGAGCAGCTTCCTTTCGAGATCATGACTTCTAAGGAGGTTCGTGAGGATGTAAGACTTAAATACCGTTTCCTTGACCTCAGAAATGAGAAGGTTAAGGACAATATCCTTTTCAGATCAAAGGTTATAAGCTTCCTCAGAAACAAGATGGAGGAGATGGGCTTCGTTGAGATACAGACACCTATCCTCTGCGCTTCATCACCTGAAGGAGCAAGAGATTACATCGTTCCTTCAAGAAGATATAAGGGTAAATTCTATGCCCTTCCACAGGCACCTCAGCAGTATAAGCAGCTTCTGATGGTGTCAGGATTTGATAAATATTTCCAGATTGCACCTTGCTTCAGAGATGAGGATGCTAGAGCTGACCGTTCACCTGGAGAGTTCTATCAGCTCGACTTTGAGATGAGCTTCGCTACTCAGGAGGATGTATTTAAGGTTGGCGAGGAGGTCCTTACAGAAACCTTTAAGAAGTTCGCTCCTGAAGGCTATGCAGTTACAGAGGCACCTTATCCGATAATCAGCTACAAGCAGGCAATCTTAGAGTTCGGTTCAGATAAGCCGGACCTCAGAAATCCACTCAGAATAATAGACCTCTCAGAGTTCTTTGAGAAATGTACCTTCAAGCCATTCCACGGCAAGACTGTACGTGCGATAAATGTTCCTAGAAAGCTTTCAAAGGGTCAGCATGAGAAGATGCTTAAGTTCGCTACCGGAATCGGTATGGGCGGACTCGGCTATCTCGAGGTTCTTGAGGACGGAAGCTACAAGGGACCTATCGATAAGTTCATCCCTGATGAGCTTAAGGACGAGCTTCGTGAGAAGGCAAGCCTTAATATTGGTGATACAATATTCTTTATCGCTGATAAAGAAGCTCAGGCTGCGAACTTTGCAGGTCAGATCAGAACAGAACTCGGTATAAGACTTGATCTTAATGAGAAGAATGCATACAGATTCTGCTATGTAAATGATTTCCCTATGTATGAGATAGATGAGGAGACCAAGAAGCCTGGCTTCACACACAATCCTTTCTCTATGCCACAGGGTGGACTTGAGGCACTCGAAACAAAGGATCCGCTTGATATTCTTGCATATCAGTATGATATCGTATGTAACGGCGTTGAGCTTTCATCAGGTGCCGTAAGAAACCATGATATGAAGATCATGGAGAAGGCATTTGAGATCGCAGGATATTCAAAGGATGTTCTCGAGAAGAAGTTCGGAGCACTCTATACTGCATTCCAGTTCGGAGCACCTCCACATGCAGGTATGGCTCCTGGAGTTGACCGTATGATCATGCTCCTCAGAAACGAGGAAAATATTCGTGAGGTTATAGCCTTCCCTATGAGCGGAACTGCTCAGGATCTTATGTGCGGTGCACCAAACGAAGTAACGGAGATGCAGCTCAGAGAGACACATATTAAGGTTAGGGATTAGGAAAGGATTAATAATGCAGATCACAGATGAAACAATAGATTATGTCGGAATCCTTGCAAAGCTTTCGCTTTCTCAGGAAGAGAAGGAGCAGGCGAAGAAGGATATGTCCGAGATGCTTGATTATGTTGGCAAGCTGAATGAGCTGGATGTTTCCGGAGTTGAGCCTATGAGCCACAGCTTCCCGATATCAAATGTTATGCGCCTGGATGAAGTGGTAAATGGCGACGACAGAGAAAATATGCTTAAGAACGCTCCTGAGCGCTCAGAAGACAGCTATATAGTTCCACATACTTTTGATTAGGTCATGGGATAAGGAGTTAAAATGACAACATTAACGAACGAAGAAATTTTATCACTTTCAGCCGTAGAGCTTGGTGCAAAGATCAAGGCCGGTGAGCTGACTTCCGTAGAAGCGGTTACAGCCTATCTTGACAGGGCTGAGGCGGCTGAGAAGGATATAAATGCATTTATCACTCTTGACAGAGAGGAAGCGCTTGCAGCAGCCGCAGAGGCTGACAGAAAGATTGCTGCAGGTGAGCTGACAGGTCCTCTTGCAGGAGTTCCGGTTGCTATCAAAGCAAATATGTGCATTGAAGGAAAGCTTGCTTCATGCGCTTCACATATACTTGATAATTTCTATCCGACATATACAAGCACAGCGGTTGAAAAGCTTCTTGCCGCCGGTGCAGTAAATCTCGGAAGTACAAATATGGATGAGTTCGCCATGGGAAGTACCACAGAGACCTCTTACTTCGGAGCAACCCACAATCCATGGGATCTCACGAGGGTACCGGGTGGTTCATCAGGCGGTTCGGCAGCAGCTGTAGCAGCAAATGAATGCGCAGCAGCCCTTGGTTCCGATACAGGCGGATCCATAAGACAGCCTGCTTCCTTCTGTGGCGTTACAGGTATCAAGCCTACCTACGGAAGAGTATCACGTTACGGACTTATTGCTTACGGTTCATCTCTTGATCAGATCGGACCTCTCGGTAAGGATGTGACAGACTGCGCAACCATACTGGAGATCATTTCCGGCAAGGATCCTAAGGATTCAACAAGTGTCGGTGTTTCTGCCGGTGAAGAGGCTGCGGATGAAAGAATGAAGACCGATTTTACTTCAGCTCTGGTTAACGATGTTAAGGGCATGAAGATCGGTGTCCCAAGGGATTATTTCCTTGAAGGAATTGATGAGGATGTTAAGACTGCTGTTCTTGCAGCGGCTGATAAGCTGAAGGCTCTCGGTGCTGAGGTTGAGGAGTTTGACCTCGGTATGGTTGAGTATGCGATTCCGGCTTATTATATTATTGCCTGTGCCGAGGCGTCATCAAACCTTGAGAGATTTGATGGCGTTAAATATGGTTACAGGACGAAGGATTACAACGACCTTCACGATATGTACAAGAAGACACGTTCCGAAGGCTTCGGACCTGAGGTTAAGAGACGTATTATGCTCGGCTCCTTTGTCCTTTCTTCGGGTTATTATGATGCCTACTATGTTAAGGCTCTTAGAGTTAAAGCGCTCATTAAGCAGGCATTTGACAAGGCATTTGAGAAATATGATGTTATCCTCGGACCTGTTGCTCCGACAACGGCACTGAAGATAGGTGAGTCGCTTTCAGATCCTATCAAGATGTATCTGGGTGACGTTTATACTGTTGCTGTTAACCTTGCAGGTATTCCGGGTATTTCCCTTCCTTGCGGACTTGACAGAAACGGACTTCCTGTAGGGCTCCAGCTTCTTGGCCAGACCTTTGATGAGAAGAAGATAATCAGGGCTGCCTATACCTTTGAGCAGAACAGTGACCGCATAGTAAATAAAGCTGTTCTTAAGGAGGCTTCCGAAAAGCTTAATAAAGAATTAAATGGTGCTCCTGCAGCATCCGGTGTAAATTAGAAGGGAGGCTAGACAAATGGGTAAAGAATACGAAGTTGTAATAGGCCTCGAGGTTCACGTTGAACTGAATACTAAGACGAAGATCTTCTGCGGATGCTCAACCGCTTTCGGCGGCGCGCCAAATACACATGTTTGTCCGGTTTGCTCAGGTATGCCGGGAAGCCTTCCTGTTCTTAACAGAGAGGTTGTAAATAAAGCTATTTCCGTTGGACTTGCAACAAACTGCGAGATAACGAGAAACAGCAAATTTGACAGAAAGAATTATTTCTATCCGGATAATCCACAGAACTATCAGATCTCACAGCTTTACTATCCAATCTGCAGAAACGGAAGAGTAGAGATAGAGCTTGCTGACGGTACTACGAAGGATGTAAGGATTCATGAGATCCACATGGAGGAGGATGCAGGAAAGCTTGTTCATGACAGCTTTACTGATGAAACCTACGTTGATTTCAACCGTTCCGGAGTTCCTCTTATCGAGATCGTTTCAGAGCCTGATATGCGCTCTGCGGATGAAGTTATCGCTTACCTCGAGAAGCTTCGCGAGACCATCCAGTATCTCGGCGCTTCTGACTGTAAGCTGAACGAAGGCTCAATGAGAGCGGATGTTAACCTTTCTATCAGAGAAAAGGGTTCAGATAAGTTTGGTACAAGAACAGAGTCGAAGAACCTTAACTCCTTCAGGGCTATCAAAAACTGTATTGAAAATGAGACAGCCAGACAGATAGACCTTATCGAGTCGGGTGAGGGCGTTGTTCAGGAGACCAGAAGATGGGATGATAATAAGGGCTATTCTTATCCGATGCGTTCCAAGGAGGATGCACAGGATTACAGATATTTCCCTGATCCTGACCTTGTTCCTATCCTTGTTTCTGAGGAGTGGATCAATGAGATCAAGGCTGCTGAGCCTGAATTCAGAGCTGCCAAGAAGGTTAGATATAAGGAAGAATTTAGTATTCCTGATTATGACATAGACCAGATCACGGCTGAGAAGAAGATGGCAGATATCTTCGAAGAGTCTATCAGCCTAGGTGCCGATCCTAAGAAGGTTTCCAACTGGCTCATGGGAGAGACCATGCGTCTCATGAAGGACAAGGGAGTGGATGCTTCCGACCTTTCATTCAGTCCGGAGAACCTTGTTAAGCTTATAAAGCTGAATGAATCAAAAGAGATAAATAATGCCGTTGCCAAGGAGGTTTTCGAGAAGGTATTTGCTGACAATATCGATCCGGAGTCTTACGTTAAGGAACATGACCTGTCAACCAAGGCAGATGACGGAGCACTTCTTGAGGTTGTTAAGAAGGCTATCGAGGCCAATCCAAAGGCTGTTGAAGATTATAAGGCGGGTAAGAAGAAAGCGGCAGGTGCCATGGTCGGCTTCGTCATGAAAGAGATGAAGGGTAAGTGCGATCCTGCAACCGCAAATCAGATGATCACGGCAGAGCTTGATAAATTGATATAACAGGGGACGAAGGTCATAAAGTGATTATGCTTGCATAAATCACGTTATGACGTTGGGACCCGCACGAACATGAGGAAGAAGCAATTTGCAAAGCAAATTAGCGGATTCCGAATGTTTGTAGAATTGCGAAAGTTTCGAAGAAACGGAGCAATTCGTGTTATATCAAAAAACTGGGGAATAATATAATGGACAACAGTGTTGAAACGATAACAAACAAAACAGTAAAAAGTCTCGCAGTAGTAATGCCCGTCTATAATGAGGGCGAGCATATTTACGATAATCTTCTCGAGGCGTCCAGGATAGTCGGACGATTTGCTGAGGATTATGAGATCGTAGCCGTTAATGACGGAAGTACAGACAACAGCCTGGAAGAGATACGCCGTGCCATGAAGGCTGACGATCATATCAGAGTCGTTTTTTATGATGAGAATCATGGTAAGGGCTATGCGGTCAAGCTGGGCATGATGACCTCATGCAAGGAGCTTACGGCCTTCTGTGATTCGGATCTCGAGCTTACTCCGAAGATGCTTAAATCCTATGTCAGGGCACTTAAACAGAGTGGAGCTGATATTGTTATCGGTTCAAAGATGCATAAGAATTCAAGGATTGATTATCCTTTTCTGCGAAAGGTAATGAGCTATGGATATTATTTCTATCTCAAGGCTCTTTTCAGGATGAACCTGAAGGATACGCAGACAGGAATCAAGCTCTACAAAACCTCCTGCATTAAGGATGTGCTGCAGCATGTTGATACAGATGGATTTTCATTTGATATTGAAGTGCTCGCGTTTGCGCATTCTCTGGGCTATCGTATCATCGAGATGCCGGTTGTACTTTCCTTCAGCAGAAGGGCAGGAAACAGGTCAAAGATCAAGCCCGGAACTATATTTAATATGATCTCGGATACACTGAAGATCAGACGTAGAGTTAAGAGATTTAAAAAGGATAATAGGCTGGCAGTGAAAGGTTAAGATATAACATGGAAGAAAAGAAGAAATATTCAAACGGAAAATGGGCTATAGCATTTCTGTGCGAGCTTATCATGATAATCCTGCTTGTGTGGGCAAATATAAGGGTCTATATCAGCAACAAAATGGCTCTTGTGAAGCATGCGGACAATTTCCAGGTTACCGTTAACGATGGCGTAGCAAAGAATCAGAAGGGATATACCAATATTGCTCTCTTTGGTCTTGATGCGCGTGATCAGAGTTCTGACTCACTTGAGAACGGTACAAGAAGTGATTCGATCATTATTGTGAGCATAAATAATTCCACAGGCGATATCAAGATGGTTTCCGTTTACAGGGATACGCTTCTCAGGATCAGTGATATGGACGGCATGACGACTAAGGTCAATGCTGCATATGCCTACGGCGGACCTCAGATGGCTGTAAATACCCTTAATGAAAACCTTGACCTGAATATAACTGAATTCGTTTCGATAAACTGGACCGGTCTCACCAAGGCAATTGATGCCATGGGTGGTATCGAGATCGACATTAAGGAGAAAGAGGTCGATAAGCTGAATGAATATATTGCCAACGTTATTGACACCACTGGCATATATTCGGATGGTATTTTCGAGGCCGGAAAGCAGAATCTGAATGGTGTTCAGGCAACTGCCTACGCCAGAATAAGAAGCACTGACCAGGGCGATATCACGAGAACCGAGCGTCAGAGGACAATCATCAATGCGATGGTCAGAAAGCTTAAGAATTCAAGCTGGTCAACGGTTGATACAGCTATTGAAGCGGCTCTTCCTTGTATTTATACCAGTATGGACGAGGATGATATTTATTCCCTTGCCAAAAAGGTTTTGAAATACGAAATGGCCGGCAATCAGGGATTTCCTTTCCGCTATGATTTCTACAGCTCAGACAGCAAGGGTTCCTGCATAGCTCCTGCAAACCTGAACGAGAATGTTACCGCTCTACATGAGTATCTTTACGGAAAGAAAGGATATGTTCCTTCGCCGGTGGTTCAGGGAATAAGTAACGATCTGACGGATGAAACCGGAACCGGAAGCTGGGGAGATATCGATCTGTCCGAGAGTGACTGATGTTTCGTCATCTTGACTTATGATGTCCGGGTTATGTTATAAATTTTTGGTCATTATATAAAAAATAGACACGACAACAACAGCATAATATGATAAAATAAACCTGTCGGTATTTCACCGGCAGGTTTTCTTTGTATAATAGAAAACTGCGTTCTGTTATACAAAAACCCTCCGGGGGATGCGTCTCGGCGCGAGCTGTTATTAGTTGCCTTCGGTTGCTGCTTGCCTGTGGCAAGCGTTCAGCAACGACCGAGTCGGGAGACGAGACAACACGCGCCTCGCACGGAGCATACCGCTGGCGGCATGCTATATCTATTGTATATAATCAGCCTGTTTGACTGATGAATTATAGATATTAAAAGAAATGAATATAAAAAGGGAGGAAAAAGGGAGTATGCAAAAGATTAACCAGGCGGCTTTAGCGGAGATCGACCGCATAGTTGAAGAGCATAAAGATAAACCGGGTCCGATCATCGTTATGCTTCATGATGTTCAGGAGAAGCTTGGCTACGTTCCATTTGAGGCGATGGAGAAGATCGCTGATGCGACAAACAGCAGCGTGGCAGAAGTTTACGGTGTTGTTATGTTCTATGCACAGTTTACTACAGAACCAAAGGGTAAGCATGTCATAAACGTATGTCTTGGTACTGCGTGTTATGTTAAGGGTGGACAGAAGCTTATCGACCAGGCAGTAGAGCTTACGGGAGCTCCGCTGAACGGAACAAGTGCCAATGGTATGTTCTCACTTGATGCCACACGTTGTCTTGGTGCCTGCGGACTTGCACCGGTAGCGGTTATTGATGGTATGGTTTATGGTGATGCAACCAAGGACGGTAAGATGATGAAGGCAATCAAGCTCATCATTGAAGAAGAGAAAAAACACGGAAATATGTAAGGAGGCTGTTATGAAGAGCGTACAGGAATTAAAAGAATTACGTGAACGCAGCCTCGTTAAGGTTGCGCTTCGTGAGAAGGAAGAGGAATACGTGCTTGCCAGAGCAGGCAAGACACCTATTTATTATACAGTGCTCTATTGCGCCGGTACCGGCTGTACAGCGTCGGGCTCGGCTGATATCGGAGCTGAGCTTGTGAAGTCCTGTGAGGCACACGGAATCGCAGGCAATGTAAGTGTTGTCAAGACCGGATGCTTCGGTCTCTGCCAGAAGGGACCTATAGTTGCTGTATATCCGGATGAGATTTTCTACAATCATATTCAAGTAAGTGATGTGGAGAGGATTGTTACCGACCACCTTATCGGCGGTGTTGTATGTGATGATCTTCAGATGACGGATATCGATCCTGAGACAAAAGAAACTATATTTGATATTAATAAGATCAAGTTTTATGAGAAACAGAGACGTATCGCACTTCGCCATTGCGGTAAGCTGAATCCTGAGGATATCTACGAATATATTGCCGTTGACGGATATCAGGCACTTGGTAAGGCTCTTACAGAAATGACTCCGCAGGAGATAATCGACGTTATGAAGGCTTCAGGCCTCAGAGGACGTGGAGGCGCAGGATTCCCTACAGGTGTTAAGTGGCAGTTTGAGAAGGATCAGCCGGGCAATGAGAAATACGTTATCTGTAATGCGGACGAAGGTGATCCGGGTGCATTCATGGACAGATCCATCCTCGAAGGTGATCCACATGCGATCATCGAAGGTATGGCTATCATGGCTTATGCAGTAGGTGCTCACAAGGGTTATGTTTATATCCGTGCAGAGTATCCGATCGCGGTTAACAGACTTCGTATTGCTCTGGATCAGGCAAGAGAGCTTGGATTCTTAGGCAAAAATATATTTGACTCAAAGTTCGATTTTGATATCGAGATCAGACTTGGTGCGGGTGCTTTCGTATGTGGCGAGGAGACTGCTCTTATCGCATCTATCGAAGGAAAGCGTGGTATGCCTTCACCGAAGCCGCCATTCCCGGCAGTTGCGGGTGTGTGGGGCAAGCCGACATCCATTAATAACGTTGAAACACTTGCAAACGTTGCACAGATCATCAACAAGGGAGCTGAGTGGTATGCATCCATAGGTACTGAAAAATCAAAAGGAACCAAGGTATTTGCTCTTGGCGGAAATATTGTAAATACTGGCCTTGTTGAGGTTCCGATGGGAACAACACTTCGTGAGATCGTATTTGACATCGGCGGTGGATGTCCGAACGGCAAGAAGTTCAAGGCTGTTCAGACCGGTGGTCCTTCAGGCGGATGTCTGACGGAGAGGGAGCTGGATACTCCTATTGATTATGAAAACCTTATAGCTGCCGGCTCTATGATGGGTTCAGGCGGTATGATCGTCCTTGATGAGGACAATTGTATGGTTGATGTTGCGAAGTTCTACATGGAGTTTATCTGTGATGAATCCTGCGGAAAGTGTTCTCCTTGCCGTATCGGTACAAAGCGTCTGCTGGAGATGCTCACCAAGATAACTGAGGGTGAGGGGACCATGGAAATGCTCGACGAGATGGAGGAATTATGTGCCGAGATCAAGGATACCGCACTTTGCGGACTTGGACAGACTGCACCTAACCCTATTCTTTCCACACTTAAGAATTTCCGAGAGGAATATGAGGCACATATCCTTCAGAAGAAGTGTCCTGCAGGTGTCTGCAAGAAGCTTCTCAGCTATCATATTAATCCTGAGAAATGTAAGAAGTGTTCACTTTGTGCACGTAACTGTCCTGTTAACTGTATCAGTGGTGTTCCTGGTAAGGAGCCATACCACATCGATCAGAGCAAGTGTATCAAGTGTGGTACATGTATAGCAGCCTGCCGTTTCGCAGCGGTAGAGAGAAAGTAAGGGGGGACGGAAATGGCAACAGTTAGATTCAAAATAAATAACAGAGAAGTAACTGCCGAAGCCGGAAGCACCATACTTGAGGCTGCCCGTCAGAACGGCATTCATATTCCAACACTTTGTTACCTTAAGGACGTAAATAAGTCCGGAGCCTGCCGAGTTTGCCTCGTTGAGGTTAAAAATGGCCGTGCGCTTCTGTCGGCCTGTACAACTCCGGTTGCTGAGGGTATGGAGATTTTTGTTAATTCAGAACGTGCTATCAGAGGACGTAGGACATCAGTTGAGTTGATAATGTCCAACCATAACAAGAACTGTCTCTCATGTAAGCGTAACAAGAACTGCGAACTGCAGACTCTGTGCGAGGAGATGGGTATAAGAGAAAACAGATTTGAAGGGGCTCACACTAAGCCTTCCTTCGAGGATGCAAGTCCGGGAATCGTAAGAGATACAAGTAAATGCGTGCTCTGCGGACGCTGTATCGAGACCTGTAAGAAGGTTCAGGGACTCGGAGTTCTGGGACTTCAGAACAGAGGCTTTAATACTATCGTAGGTCCTGCTTACGATAAGGGCTTCAACGATGTTAACTGTATGCAGTGCGGTCAGTGTGTTATCAACTGTCCTGTTGGGGCACTTACCGAGAAGGAGGATATTCACAGTGTTATTATGGCACTGAATGATCCTTCCAAGACAGTTATCATTCAGACAGCACCTGCAGTAAGAGCTTCTCTTGGTGAGGAGTTCGGTATGCCGATCGGTACGAGAGTTACCGGAAGAATGGCTGCAGCGCTTAAGATCTGCGGCTTTGACAGAGTTTATGATACAAACTTCGGTGCTGACCTTACGATAATGGAAGAGGGTACAGAACTTCTGAAGCGTATTGAGAATGGCGGAGTACTTCCGATGTTCACATCATGCTCACCGGGATGGATCAGATATATCGAATATCAGTATCCTGAGCTTCTGCCTCATCTGTCATCAGCAAAGTCACCACACATGATGTTTGGCGCGATCGCCAAGACCTACTGGGCAGAGAAGCATGGCATCGATCCGAAGGACATCTTCGTAGTATCGGTAATGCCTTGTATCGCTAAGAAGTCTGAGATCATCAAGCCTGAAAACAATAAGGGCGAATATCCTGATGTTGACGCAGTTCTTACAACAAGAGAATGTGCAAGACTTATCAAGATGTACGGAATCGACTGGGAGAACCTCGAGGAGCAGAAATTTGATCAGGATCTTCTGGGAGAGTACACCGGTGCCGGTGTTATCTTCGGAGCCACCGGTGGTGTTATGGAGGCTGCAATCCGTACGGTTAAGCAGAAGCTGGACGGCAAAACCCTTGAAGAGGTTGATTTCCAGGCCTGCAGAGGAATGGAGCAGGTTAAGGAGGCTGAGGTTGAGGTCGGCGGCAAGAAGCTGAAGATAGCCATCGCTTCAAGTATGTCAGCTGCAAAGCCGCTTCTTGAGGATGTTAAGGCAGGAAAGTCACCATATGTATTTATCGAGATCATGGGCTGTCCTGGCGGATGTATCAACGGCGGCGGCCAGTCGATAATTCCTTCTTCCGTAAAGAACGGAAAGCTTGGATATGGTTATAAGGAGCTGAGAATGAAGGCTCTCTATGACGAGGATGAGCTGATGCCAAAGAGAATATCTATGGATAATGCTCAGGTTCAGCAGCTTTATAAGGAGTTCCTGGGTGAGCCGGGATCTGAGAAGGCTGAGGAACTGCTGCATACGACGTATTCGCCAAAGCAGAAGTTTCATATCCTTGATGAAGAATAGTAATTAAAACAGCTCGGATGCGTTGCATCCGAGCTGTTTTTTAAACTAAATGTGATATGTTCATGTATACCGGAAGACCATCCGAATACTCCGGATAGCTTTCACCTTGGATGAGCGGACGTATGTAGCGGATAAGCTCAGGAGTTACATCATTTCCGGGAGGAGTGATCCACTCAAGCGGAACGCTCTTTGCTTTATTTGCTACTTTGTTTACATCAACTGAATCGATGTGATATGCATACGGATCGTCGCTGTCACGGATTATGGCTGTCATAAGGCAGGTTTTTCCGTCGGCGGCGAGTTTTGCTGCTTCCTCACCGAGCTTAAAGGCTTCCTCTCTGTCAACCTGGGAAGCAACATGTCCGGCACAGCGCTGGAGTATATTTAACTCTACGGAACGGCACTTAACGCCAATCTCTTTCTTGACCATTATTTCAAGGGCTTTGCCTGCTCCGCTCAGCTGGGCATGGCCGAAACGGTCTGCTGCAGCGGCTGTTGAGGTGATGTAAATACCGTTCTCGTCACGGATGCCTTCGGAAACTGCGATAACAAGATTGTTATGAACCTTCAGCTTTTCTCTGACATTGTCGAGGAATTTACTGATGCTGAAAGGAACCTCAGGAAGGTAGATCAGCTGAGGGGTTTCGTTATATTCGTTTCTTGCAAGGGCAGCAGCGGCTGTGAGCCAGCCGGCATCGCGACCCATTATTTCTATTATAGTAACGCATGGTATTCCGTAAATATAGGTGTCATGCGCAATCTCGAGCATTGATGCAGCGATATATTTGGCTGCTGAACCGTAGCCCGGTGTGTGATCGGTGAGTACAAGGTCATTGTCTATAGTCTTCGGAATACCGATGAAACGTATGTCACTGCCTATCTCTGCGCCATAGTCTGCAAGCTTTGCAGCGGTGTCCATGGAATCGTTGCCGCCGATGTAGAAGAAGGCGCCGATATCCATCTTATGAAATACTTCAAAGAGACGGTTATAGTCGGTCGGATCCTCGGACGGATCTGTAAGTTTATAACGACATGAACCAAGATACATCGCCGGGCTGGAGATGAGGCGGGTCATTTCGTTGAAATCAGTAAGGTCGAGGAACTTCTCTTCAAGAACACCGGTCACACCATGAAGTGAGCCGTAGATCTTATTAAACTTTCCTGAGTATTTGATACCGCTTACAACTCCTGCGAGAGATGCGTTGATGGCGGCCGTCGGACCACCGGATTGTGCTATGATACAGTTTTTCATGGGTATATCCCCTTCCTGTTTAATATATTGAAATATACTGCCGGGCCTGCCGGCAAAGTGATCTGTATTTAAGAACAGATATAATTTATCATTTATCCAATTACAATGCAAGTGCGATAATGCTCAGCGGTATTATAATGCAGGTGCGAGAATAATCAGTGGTATGACAATACAGGCGTGATAGTATTCAGTGGTATAAGGCAAAAGTGTGCAATTATAACCAAAAATAAAGACGTCGCCACATGATTTTTGCATTCGGAGAGTGGAAAACATATGTAAAATATGTCGTGTTGAAAAATACCGGCAGGATGTTCGTGATATTTTTCCGGCTGATGAATACAAAATATAATATATTTACGAAAAAAACACAAATTGTAGGAATTGTGCAAAATACACAATTTTGAACTGAATTTTTGTGAAGTAATGGTTGACATTAATGTTTGAATTGTGTTATGCTACCTATAACTATAACTAGGTTGAGTGGGGGAAGTTTGCTCATTTTTAACCCGGTAATATTCATATAGATAAATGTTTTATGAGATACAAAGAGCTTATTGACTATGAAATGAAAAAAAACTAAAAAACTATGGAAAGAGGAGGATCATGAAAAAATGAGGAAAGGAACTAAGAGATTACTTGCTCTTGCGATGGCAGGGGCTATGACCTTCTCCGGGCTCGCTCTAAACGGCGGGAAAAAGGGAAGGGACGCGGTTTATGCTGCTGATTCATTTATTACGGATTCAGCCAGTGATATTAACTTTGCAACAATCCTCGGTGGTGCAATTGACTATGGTATGGTTGCAGATCACATAATACAAAGAGGTCATATGGAAACAACATTTGCGACAAATTCTTTTGCACATAATGGAACAGCAAATGAAGTTGATTATATGGACAGTGACAAGACGGCGCATTTTATTATTGGTGGAATTGATAATGAAAATGGTGATGGTCGGATTGCTTTGGGTCACACAACAGCAAAAAATTTCTATATTGAGGCAACTTCAGAAGTATTTGAGGGTTATGATGGAACCACTAGTAATGTCAGCGGTGGACCAAATGGACATTTTATATTTATGGGTGATTTGGAAAATTCATCAACTGAAATAATACAAAATATAAATGATGATGCCTCAACAAATGTTGATCGTTTGATTAATAAGATTAAGGAACCGAATGAGTGGTCAGATAAGTTGTCGCAAAAGGCCATAGAGGGTGGAATTCCTGCATCTTATATTGATTGCAGAAGTAATAGCCTTACAATAAATATAGACAGTGAGGAATTTGTTAATAAGACTGTTTATATAAATATGACGGAGGACATGCTTAAGGCGTTTAATTCAGAAGATGGTGCGCTTAAGATATATAAGGATCCTTCAACAGTTATTGTATTTAATATCGAAGATAGTGTTGTAAATAGTGTTTATGGAACTGATGGTATGCAAACACAGCATTTCTATGTGTTTACAAATGGTCAGAAAGTTGGTTCAACAACAAAACCGGGAGGTGGTAATAAACCTGCTGGACAAAATGGAAGTTATGGCGGCAGTGATTCTGATGTGGATTACATGGTTGTTGATGAACAGCTTTGCCAGAAGATTATCTGGAATATACGTACAGATAATCAAGTGATATTAAATTCAATGGCAGGTACGATACTTGTTCCAAATGCAGATGTAAAATTTGGCGGCGATGGTAATATATCAGGTTGGCTTATTGCCGGCGGTGAGATAGATACAAACAATGTTGAATTTCATTATATATATGGTGGAAGTTCAAGTGATGGAAAAGGACAGATGCATTTTGGTATCCGTAAAGGATTTACCAGCAAGTTTGCAGATAAGAATGCTATAGAATCGAATTATATAGATACAACTGTGGATATTGCAGATGGCGATTATGTTTTTTTGTGGCAGGAATATACAAATGACAGTTATAATGTTCCAAAAGGCAGCGCAGAAAAAGTTCCAATCAAATCTATAGGAAATGCAACATTCCCTGTTCTTGACTTTACTGATCAGGCTGTCGGTACAGAGAATTATTATTACAGGGTAACTGAGAAAAATGATAAAAAGGTTGTCGGAGTTAAAAACTCAGATGGATATATAAATGTAAAGCTTACAGTAGTTAAGGATTCAACCGGACATTATAAGTATTATGTATGGTCGCAGACCATGACTGAAGATGAAAATAATCCGGGACAGTTTATTGAGTATGCTCATAACTGGGACAAGGTTGATAATACCAAGGGTATTGCAATGTCCGGTGTTCAGTTTGACCTTGGAGCTTTTTATAACAAGGCAGTAGAAACAGGCAAACTCACCATTAAGAAGACTGTAACAGGAATTGATGATGTAAATGTATATAAGGATATCGAGTATAAGGTTGCGGTTAAAACGGTTATAGATGGTACAACATACTATATTCAGGACGAGACAGGTAAACTTTCCACTGAAAAGAAATATTTAACCATTAAAGCCGGTGATGAAAATGCTATAACTATTAATAAGGTCGAAAAAGGTACATATGAATTTGAAGAGGATACAGATAATTCAAAAATTGTCGGTTACAATGGCCCTGAAGTTACGTTTACTCCTGAATCAGTAACCATAGCAGAAAAAGATCAGGAAGTAACAGAGACGGTTAATAATACATATGAGGATGATGCTACTGTTACAACCGGTGAATTAAGTGTTAAAAAGTCGGTATCTGGTTATGCAGGAAATGATACATATACGATTTATATCAAGAATAATAAGCATAATCTGTATATTACAGATATGAATACCGGTGAGCTTGGAGAGAAGACACCATTTGAGATCAAAGCCGGTGAGACATTAACATTTAAAAATGTTCTTCTTACATTATATGATTATTCAAAAAGAGGTACCGATGGTTATGACCAGTTTGGTAATAATCATTCGTACGAGTATACTATAGAAGAGGATGATTCAGCTAATAAGACCGGATATGATCTTGTAACAACAATTAAGCAGAACGGTTCGGTTAAGACCGATGGTGTGATTAGTTTCAATCCACAGTGGAACGGACGGGTTTGGACAAACAAAACAGCTTCTGCTGAAATCTCAAATGATTATACAGCTCATAAGAATTCATTAAAGATTTCAAAGGTGGTTGCGGGTCTTGATGACTATACCGGAACAAAGCCTTCAACATATAAGGTATATGTTCAGAGTGATCTTGACAAAACTCTTTATGTTCAGGATTTGAATGGTACGTTAAGTACTACAAAGACTGCTCTGGATGTTCCTGCAGATGGATTTATCACAATTAATAATCTCCCTGTTGGCGATTATATCATCACAGAGGATACTGAAGATGCCGAGGCTAAGGTTGCAGGACATACATTTTCTGTGACAGGTACTGGAACTGTTAACGTGCCGGATAGTGAAACTCAGATTGGCGAGGTAACTGTTACCAATACTTATCAGGAATCAACAGCAGCATTTACTGTAAAAGCTAAAAAGGTATTCCAGAAACAGGATGGCACACCTGTGGCATTACAGGGAGGCGACTTTGGGTTTACACTTATATGCTATTATCCGCTGAGTGTTTATCAGACAAAATATAATGATGAAGAAGGTAATATCACATTTGATGAAATAATTGTAGAATTGCCTTCTTATATGCAAAGAAGTCCTCAAGATGTAGAACTAATACTTTCTGAAATTAAAGGAGATCAGAATTACATTACATATGACCCAAATCAATATACTATAACTGTTCATATTGATGCGGAAGGAAATGTAACAAGCGTTGATCATCTTGATGATATAGTTTTTGTTAATACTGATAATTCAAATGCTCCGGAATATGGACAACTTACAGTTGAAAAGAAAAAGGCTGAAGGAAGCGACAACTTCCCGACGACAGTAAGCGAGTTCCCTATTAGTGTTACATTTGATACTGCCGGAACATACAAGGTTGATGGTGTTGCCACCACATTTGTTGCTAATGTACCTAAAGTATTCGATATGGCAGTTGCAGACAAGGTAGTTATTACTGAGATTCCTGCCGGAGTTGGATACACAGTAACAGAGACTCTTAACGGAGATGTTTATAAAGGATTTGGAAGTCCAAGTATCGTTTACAGTGATGTTGAGAAAAAAATATCAAATAATGATAAGGACACAGTTACAGTTTCAAATTCATATACGATCGCACCAACAAGTGTAAAGCTTGAAGCAAGCAAGATATTCACAGACGGAACACTTGAAGGAGACGACTTCACATTCACACTTACA
>CAMNMC010000036.1 GCA_946544235.1 uncultured Lachnospiraceae bacterium
GGCGAAGGCGGACTGAGAATAAGCTGTGATGCGGCTCAGACCGAGATAAGTATTGACAGAAGTGGATTAAGAAAAAGGTTCAATACGGAAGATGGGGAGGTCAGGACCAGACCTCTTGAGCATGGTCTCACACACCTGCGTATATTTATTGACAGCAGCTCTGTTGAGGTGTTTGTAAATGATGGCGATGCTGTATTTACAAGCAGGGTCTTCCCGGATGAGGGAGAGCTCTACTGCAATATACAGGGTGATTCGTTTGTTAAGATGTGGACTATGAAGAGGGCGGTCAGGGAACAGTTTTTGGTTTAATGTTCCGAAAGTACAGGAGAAGGAGGACAAGGAATGGTTGTTTACTCAGGAAAATCAGTGTTCGGTGGTATAGCCATAGGACATATAAGCTTATATAAAAAGGATCAGCAGCAGGTTAAGAGAAACAAGATCGAGGATGCCGAGGCCGAGATTGCAAGATATCATGCGGCTAAGGAAGAAGCAATCAGCCAGCTTCAGGCGCTCTATGAGAAGGCTGTGAAGGAGGTTGGTGAGGCCAGCGCCGAAATCTTTGAAGCTCACCAGATGATGCTTGATGATGAAGACTATATAGATTCTGTTGAAAATATTATCAATACGCAGATGGTTAATGCTGAATTTGCGGTTGCTCAGACCGGCGATAATTTTGCCGAGATGTTCGCAAATATGGATGACGAATATTTCCGAGGAAGAGCAGCAGACATCAAGGATGTTTCCGAGAGACTGATCACTGTTCTTTCCGGTGGCGGAGCAGCAGAGATAGCTTCGGATGAAGCGGTAATAATCGTTGCTGATGATCTGGCGCCATCTGAGACGGTTCAGCTCGACAAGGACAAGATACTATCCTTTGTAACCGTTCATGGATCGGCTAACAGCCATACAGCTATTCTTGCCAAGACGATGAGTATTCCTGCGATGATAGGAACAGACATACCGCTTGACGATGAGATCGATGGTAAGCTTGCTATCGTTGATGGCTTTGAGGGTAAGGTTTACGTTGATCCGGACGAGGATGTTCTGGAAGACAAGACTAAGCTTCTGAACGAAGAGAATGAGAAGAAAGCTCTCCTTGAGCAGCTTAAGGGTAAGGAAAATATTACTCTGGACGGACAGAAGATCAATATCTACGCAAATATCGGCAACACGAAGGACCTTGCGCTTGTGCTTAAGAATGATGCCGGCGGAATCGGACTTTTCAGATCGGAGTTTATTTACCTCGGTTCTGAGGATTATCCGACAGAAGAAGAGCAGTTCTCTATTTATAAGACAGTTGCCGAGACTATGGCAGGCAAGAAAGTTATTATCAGAACCCTTGATATAGGAGCTGATAAGCAGGCTGATTACTTCAAGCTTCCGGCTGAGGAGAATCCTGCACTCGGACTTCGTGCGATCAGAATCTGTCTGACAAGACCTGAGGTTTTCAGGGCGCAGCTTAGAGCAATACTTCGCGCTTCTGCATATGGTAAGATTTCTATAATGTTCCCGATGATCATATCGGTGGACGAGGTAATTGAGATCAAGAAGATAGTTGAGGGCATCAAGGCTGAACTTGACGGAGAAGGCTTTGCATATGATAAAAATATTGAGCTTGGTATCATGATCGAGACTCCGGCTTCCGTTATCATTGCGGAAGATCTTGCGAAGGAGGTTGACTTCTTCAGTATCGGAACAAATGATCTGACTCAGTATACTCTGGCTATCGATCGTCAGAATCAGTCACTCGACAGATTCTATGATCCTCATCATCCTGCAATCCTTAAGATGCTTAAGATGGTTGTTGATGCAGCTCATAAATACGGAAAATGGGCAGGCATCTGCGGCGAGCTTGGAGCGGATCTGACTCTCACCAAGGAGTTCCTTGCGATGGGCTTTGATGAACTGTCGGTTTCACCGGGCAGGGTACTTCCTATAAGGAAGATCGTTCTTGAGACGGATGTTAAGGAGTACAAAGGACAGAAGTAGAAGATAAACTGCAGACAGTGTAACAATTGAATAAAAAACAAGTATGCGGATATATCTGTAGTCGTAAGAAATACGATCATCAGAGATATCCGCATACGTTTTTTTATTATAGAAATTGTTTTCAGGTTATACAAAACCACTGTTTAAATTGTAACTCTGCCCGCTAAAATATCCTTATAATCAGCCAGATTTTTTCTGAGAAGAGTCGGTATGTCGAGGCCATACGGACATCTGGTTTTGCAGACACCGCAGTCGACGCATTCTTCAATCTTCATCATAAGTCCCTGCCACTCCTCGGAAAGGAAGTTGGCGGATGGAGCACGCCTTATCAGCTGAGACATTCTTGCGCAGTTGTTGATCTGTATTCCTACGGTACATGGAGCGCAGTAACCGCAGCCACGGCAGAATTCTCCCATAAGACTCTTTCTATCCTCCTCGATGAAGGTGGCAATTTCATCTGTCATTTTTACATTTTTATCAAAGAAGCTGAGCCACTCTGCAAGTTCTTCATCTCGCTGGATTCCCCAGATAGGGAGTACATTATAATCGCTCATAAAGGCCATGCAGGCCGTGCTGTCAGTGAGAAGGCCTCCTGATAATCCTTTCATTGCAATGAAACCGATATCTGCTTTTTCGGCAGCCTGAACGAGCTTTATATCTCTGTCGGTAGCAAGATAGCAGAATGGAAACTGCAGGGTTTCATAGAGACCGCTTTCCACAATCTCTTCGGCAACACCAATAAGGTGAGTGGTTATTCCGATGTGTCTGACCTTGCCCTGCTCCTTCGCCTCAACCATGGCTTCGTACATTCCCGTGCCATCACCCGGTCTATAGCACTGTGACACACAGTGGAACTGATAGATGTCCAGATAATCGGTTCGAAGATTTCTGAGGGTGGTTTCCAGATCCTCGCGGAATTTTTCCGGAGTCTTAGCCATCGTTTTGGAGGAAATATATATTTTATCCCTCATGCCCATAAAGGCTTCACCTATTTTCTCCTCACTGTCGGAATAAGCTCTGGCAGTATCGAAGAACCTCATTCCGCCGTCGTACGCTCCCCGCAGAAGCCTGACGGCCGTATTCATATCAACTCTCTGGATCGGGAGCGCGCCAAAGGCGTTTTGCGGAACCCTGATCCCGGTTTTACCAAGTGTTATTTCTCTCATAAGCTGGCACTCCCTTTCTTCTTCAGCAGCTTTCCGACCAGTGATATTACCGGACCGAGGAAAAGAGTCATAAGTATAACTCCGATAATGGGTGTCTTGCCTGCAATCACGCCGACAGCGAGTGCTGAACCATCCCACAGGATACGCAGGACAGCTTTACTTACAGGAGATCTATCTGCCTTTACCTTCTCTGTGATAATGAGCGGCAGGGCATCATAAGGTGAAACACCCATTTCGACATTTATATAAACTGCAACACTTATGATAAAGCAGATGAGCGATATGATAAATATTATCCATCTGCTCACCGGTGTCGTGAAAACAGATGCAGGGATTATCTTCTTCCATACCCAACAGAAAAAGTCGGCGTAGTAGCCGATCAGGATCATATTGAACAGAGTCCCGAAGCCTATAAGCTTCCGGTTAAATATCAGAACAATGCAGAGCATAACTATATTTACTATCAGCTGATAGTTGCCGAAGCTCATTCCGATCTTTTCCGAAACGGATTTATTCATGAAAGTGCACGGATCATTTCCGAGCTTGCACATAAGGAGGATCGAGAGGAAGAAGCCCATCCCGAAAACTGCGATAAAGCAGATGATTATCTTTTTCTTGTCAAATTTAAAACTCATAAAACCTGAACCCCTATTAAATATGTGTTACTGTGCTGCCTGTGTAAAGCTGATACAGATCAGACTATTATTACACAGCAACTGTATCATATATAATGCTGATTGGTAAGGGGATTATAAAACTTTTTTCAGGATGTTATATTGACATGTGAATAATAACATGATAATATTCATATGAATGATGAATGATAAATATTCATAGAAAGGATTTGTTATGGCAGTAGCTTTTACAAAGGAGCAGAGAGACGAGATACAGGAGAAACTGATCGAAGCCGGATTTGAACTCAGTACTTCAATCGGATTTAAGAAGATGTCGATCGCGAGGATTACAGGGGCGGCAGGAGTCGCGGTCGGATCCTTTTACCTCTTTTATGATTCAAAAGAGAGTTTCGCAAAAGCCCTGATAACTGAAACCGAAGTGAGACTGATGAGTGGGCTGCTGACACAGCTGGAAAAAAGCGGGACGATCACACTCAAGGATTTTCTGGATAAGTTCAGGGACGGTTTCAGACCGGAAAATAATTTTCTTCTGAGGATCAGGCTTGAAGACTGGGTATGGCTGAAGACGCATATTGCCGACGAAACATATTTTGAAAGAGTCGGTAATACGGAACGTTTTGAAAGGGTTCTGCCATATATCAGCGGCATAAGGAAGGATATAGATCCGGGAATAGTAATAAACTTTATCAAATCAATCTATGCCATATATCAGAACAGAGAGACGTTCTTTGAAGAATCTATTCAGGGAAATGTCGACCTTATATTTGACACTATCTATCGATATATGAGGGAGGAATAAATATGTTAGTGATGTTTGAAGGATTGATACTATGTTTCTGGATGCTGCTTATATGTGTAGTCGGGATTGCAAACGGACCCGTAGGACTGGTAGTATATTATGAGCAGGATGTTAAGGACAGAGTAGTTGAAATGGGGCTTACGACGGTCGAAAAGATCAAAAGAAACTCTCTGGCAGCAATAATGTCCGGGGTAATGCAGCTTATAGGATAGGATGATATTTCAGAATTTGAGAGGGGATGAATATGGAATTTAAAAAGGGATGTGACTGGAAAGCCTGTTATGATGAGGAAAGAAAGCTCTATACAGCTGAGCGTGGCGGGTGTGGATACTATTATCTGTATGAGATTACGGAAGAAATATATAATGCACTGCGTGAAGATATGAGTGATATAGACTCATTTCACCTGCTGGATAAAGGACGACAGTTATATATGGATATTGATGACCGATGCGGTCCTCCATATACCGTGGTATTTGATCATGATTATGAAAAGCTTTGTCCTTGGGCAAAGGTTGCTTCGAGTGGTCATGTCTGGTCGGATGAACTGACGGATGCAGCGGTCGAAATCTTTGAATCACAAAAAAATAACCGCGAGCAGCGACGTAAATATCGTGAAGAACGGGAAAAGAATGCGGAAAATGACTAAATGGTACGGATGGGCCTACCGATGCTGCGGGAGGATATGTTGATACAGATACTCTTGCTGAACTTGAAGAAAAGGGCGTTGATATTCATGATGCGCTGGCGAATAATGATTCGTATAATGCCTTGAAGGCTGTCGGTGGCCTGATCATAACCGGTCCGACAGGAACAAATGTGAATGATGTCGCGGTTGTACTAATTGATGAATAAACGATGCATACAAGAAAAACGGATACTGGATTCGACAGAGATAGAACGAGTCGGTTGTGAAAAGTGTTTCACGACCGACTCGTGTTTTGTTTTGGACTGTATTAACGGGTATGATCTTTCGACTTTTTTAAAGAATTATAACTATTAGAGATTTATATAACAATCGTTCCCTTCGATTGGTGTAATAAATACTAATTCTTGATCGGATAAAATCTTTTTTAACTTGAATTCCTGGACTTTGGATAATCCGGGATGATACGATACTGAGCCTAGAATAAAACTATCAGTCAATATCTTTTGATATAGATTACTGATAAATGATAGCCATGTATTTGTTCCTTCTTCAGAATTCTTATCCTGAAGGTAGGTAAAACCATCAGAGGAAGCAAAAAGCAACAGGGCAATGTTTTTTGTACAGTGTTTATTTTTAATGATTGCGTTTGGAATTTCAAATCCGTTGTCCCAGTTATAATTATATGCATATATGAAGAGCTCTTCTTCATCGTTAATTCTGGTTACATAGTTAATGGCTTGCGAAATTGAATCGTTATATAAATGATTTGAAATGCTGTTTTTATCCATATGATTATCCTTTCTGCGAAATTAATCGCTTGTAAGTTCTATTATATAGGTCAATAGTAGCGCCATATTTTGGATATAGTACTATGCCACTTTGCTGCATTTTACGTAAATTGTTCTGTAACGATTTTACCTCTTTTTGTATTAAATTGATACTTGAATTTAAATCAATGTGATCAAGCATTTTCTCTACAAATCTATTATAAGGTGCATGATATCCTTTGTGACGAGATGACGCACTAACATCATTACCGGGGTTTCGAAGAAATATACCGTTGGATGAATGATCTAAATCAAATCCTATTTTCTTTAATACTGGATGATCACGTAGTTCTACAGGAATGATATGCTGCGCCTGATATCCGGTCCATTTTGTCCGGCGACTAAGCCCCATAGCTTGCATCATGTTTTTTCCAAGTTTTTGAGAACTTCCGCCGGTAACAATTCCTGGAGTACCAGGGATCAAACGAAAATGACGTGTACCCATAGTTCCCCAGAAGATGCCACTAGCCTTTTTACTCATCATTTTTCCTCCCTTCATAGTATTTTGCTGTTTCACTTTTAAAGGTAACTATTTCAATTCCTCGTTTTCGTAACTCATTAAAGATTGGGAGTTTGTCGCTTCCAACAACGATTAAGGCTTTAGGGGCAAAGTTCTTTACAAAATAGTTCAATCCGGCAGTAAATATTTCTTTATAGCCGTGTTGATGTATTCCACTGGCAACTGTTCCAATGGCATAGATGCTATGTTTGGGGAGACCAGAAAAACTGTATTCCCAGGTTTCCTCTTCGCCCCATCGGACATTATTAATTGTTGGAATCCCGTTGTTCCCAGTGTGTATTCCAAGAGTTCGCATTTTAAACGTGTTCCATCGTTTACTTGGATCCGGAAAATCCAAACTGGTAGAAAAATCAATCGTTATCACTCCGGCAAAATGTTGTGCTAATTCGATTAATCTATTCGGATTTGTCCAAAAGTTTTCTCTTTGACCATCAAACACACGATCGTCAATATAAAAATGAATAAAGGCATTGTATTTGAAATTTGTATTGCCATTTTTCATCTCTCGGTTGTACATGGCTTTTGCATTAAGAATGGATATTACTTCGCTTGGAATCTCTGTTGCTGTAGTTGGGCAAAAAGGTATATCGCATTTGTCATAAATCGCATCCTTTAGAATGTATCCGTTCCATATGTCGACACAACCTGATCGAGGTTCTTCGGGGAATAATATGCTAACTTGTGATTTACTCATAAGAGTCACCGTCCTTTCATGTTTTTTATTTATTGAAACATTTTTGAGAGGTGTTAAGAATTTCTGAGTTTGTTACACTTTTGTAAGTTTGTCAGTGTTATTACAATATTTAAACTGAATGAGAAAACAAACGAAAAGTATTAAATAAAAGATTAACCATTGACTGAATATTTAAACAGAGTATAATAAATATATAAGAGCGGAGGTGTAATATGGGTGAAATAAACTATGAACAGGTTATAGGTTTGAACATACGTAAAGAGAGAGTTGCTAAAAATTGGTCTCAAACAGAATTGGGAAATAGGTGTCAAATAGCAAATACAGTTATCAGTGCATATGAAAACGGGAAAAAGATTCCCGGATTAAATACTGTAGTAAGAATTGCTAGAGAACTGGGAATTTCTATTGATAGATTGTGTTATGGTGACGAAAGCGAGGCTTTTATTAATTCTGCTCCAAACAAGGGACGTAAAATCGTTAATTGTTTTTATACTTTATGGAAATTTGGACTTATAGATTATTATGAGAGTCCATTTTCGGGATATGATTATGGAGAAGAACGTGAAGATCACCCGATTGGTATTTATATCTATTTAAAAGAATATGGAGAACAGATAAAAAGACTCATTATTTCGCTTAATGAGTTTTCACAGAAAAGAAATACTTTTGCTGAACCGGATAAGTATCTCGAAATGCTTCTCTCTTCAATTGCGACCGAAATAAATAATCATATAGACGAGTATGAGAGACTGATTAAAATGAGAGACTCAAGTAGAGACAAATAATATAAGGAGACCAGTTATGTCAATATTTGAGAAGAAAAAGATAGTATCGTTTGAACGTGTCTTCTGGCGGATCAGCGGCATGCGGGTTACATGTGAATATGAGATTGTAAGAAGAGATGATAAGGCGGAAATATATGAGTACGAGATGAGATGCATAACCGGAGGCGGTATGGAACGCTGTCCTGAAAGAAGTGCTATTATCTCGAGTGATCAGATGATTGAGCTGCTTAACACTTATGAAGTGATCAAATGGGATGGCTTTCATGGCAGGCATCCGCGGGGCGTATTGGATGGGGAGACGTTTTCGTTTGAGGCAATCATTAATGATGGTGTAAATATACGGGCCGGCGGTTCGGCAAATTTCCCAAAGCATTTCAGGGAATTCTGCAGAGCAGTTTATGAATTGCTGGATTCAGGAAATTAGAAAAAAGACGCTTGCGATTATGCAGGCGTCTTTAACATTATAAAGAAATAAGAAAACCGTAATAATCCGCCGATTGTTTTTATTTTAAAATTATGATAGATTAAAGGGTGGATTTATTTTACGGAGATATAATAATGGACGAGAATATCAATTCTGTAATTACAAATAATGAGAACACCAATGCTGCGAACAACGATGCAGAGAAAATGGTCAGTGAGAATGGCGGCACGGAAACAGCTGTAGACACTTCGGCCACGGCCATTTCGGCTACTGATAAGAAGCCTGCGAAGAAGGAATCCGGCGGAGTGTTCCTTGCAATACTCTATCTGATCGGAAATTTCTTCCTGTTTAATATAGTTTTTATACTTCTTATGCTTCCGGTTTTTACGATCGGAACGGCGCTGACGGCATATTTTGATATAGTATTTACTGCAAAATATGATAAGAAGCACCGAGACTATTCGGTAAAGATGCTTCTGCAGAGATTCAGAGAGCATCTAAAGCTGACGATGTCATATTTTGTCGGGTATCTGCTGGTCATGGGATTCTTTGTGGCTATAGCACTTTTGTTCAGCCCGATAGGACCAATACCGAACAATCTGCTCAGCGTGCTCTTCATCATATTTGCGGGAATACTCTTTGCAATACTGATCTACACCTTCCCGGTGCTTGCCATAAATGCAGTAACCTCTGATTACAGAGCGACGGTTTATGCAATTCAGGACAGGGACAGAGCCGAGAAGAGGGCTGCTGAAAAAGCTGCTGCAAGAGCTGAAGAAGAAACGGCAGAAAAAGGTGTTGTCGGAGCGGAAGACTCGGAAAAAGAAACACTGTCTGAAGCATCGGATAACTCTGTAAATGACAGTCATACACATGAAACAGAGGTTCTGACAGCATATATGAAGCGTTTCTCAAAAGTTTCCCGTGCGCCGATCGAATCGCGCGAGATAATGAAGAAGGGCTCGTATAATGTTAGTAACAGTGCGGTGGATAGCAGTGATTCATCTAAGGATTCACCGGATGAAAGCAAATCTTCTGACAATATAGCAGAAGAGATTATCACTAAGGGATCAGAAGAAAAAAGTCTGTCTGATGGTCTGAAAAAAAACTCGGAAACCAGGGCTGTTGCTGTTACGGAACCAATCTATACATACAGTACTACACCGATTCCGGAGGATAGAAACAGTCTCGGAAATGTGCTGCTCGATTCGATATATTTTGCTGCAAAGCATTTCGTTGGGCTGATGTTTACACTCATCCTTTACCTGCTTCCGGGACTGATCGTTTATATCTTCTATGAGGATACAGTTCTTCTTATTGCGGGATTTGTTATCATCGGTTTCAGAATGATCATGGGAATCAATGCAAGGATTTATTACGGATCCTTCTTTGAATATGATGATGAACTGGACGAAGATACATATGAGAGCGGCAGTGAGAACGAGACCGGCAGTGAAGAAGAGTCTGGCAGAGCTGATGATACTCAGGAAGAAAATGTCTATGTTGATGAAGAGATAGAGGTGTCTTTTGAGGCGGTCAGCGAAATCGATGAGATTGGACAGACAGAAGAAATTCCGGCTGAGATTGACGAGGCTGAAGACAGGTCTTCTACAGTTGCCGAAAGAATCAAAAATATCCTGAATATTCGAGAGAACGGCAGCGAAGATGATGATGCTGACGAAGATATGGATTTTGATGCTGATGAAGAGGCAGAAGAGAATGGTGATTCAGACTCTATGAATGATGATGACGATATAGAGATTACGTTTTAAAATATGAGAAATAAAAAAAACGAAAGCCGTGAAAATGTCACCGGCGAAGAAAAAAGAACAGAAGATAACGAAATCAAGAAGGGGCTGTATAATAATGATTACAGCCCTAAATTTTCAGAACCGTATAATATCTACGATAAGGCAAGGGAGCATATGAAGAAGCTCCGCAGGGAGAAAAATAAGCAGGAGGATTGACACAGGCGGATTGATTTTTGTCCGTTCGATTGTCCGGTTGATCACTATGGATTTAATGAAGAGGAACGGTCATATGGAACTGAGAAAACTGACAAAAGAACAGGTTAAAGAAGTTTATAACGAAAGAATGAAGATGGATTTTCCACCGAGTGAGCTGAAACCGCTTGAGATGATCTACAAGGGCATGGACAATGATTATTACGAATGCCTGGGACTCTATAAAGAGGGCAGACTAATAGGCTACGATTTCATGGTTAAGCATGAGAAGGATTATCTGGTGGATTATATCGCGACTCTGCCGGAGCTCAGAAATAAAGGGTTGGGCGCAAAACTGCTCGGACTGATGGCTGAGTATTTGCCGGAGGCAGATACAATCATCGGAGAGGTTGAAGATCCGGATTATACTAAGGATGCTGATATGAAGAACCTTCAGGCCAGAAGGCTTGGATTTTATCTGAGAAACGGCATTATAGATACAGGAGTCAAGGCTGTATGCTTTGGAGTGCATTTTAAGATACTTGAGATGAATACGGGTGTGAAGCATTCGGAAGAGTATATCAGGGAACTCTACAGGATGCATTATAAAATGCTTCTTCCACCTGTAATGTATGAAAAGAATATCGTGGTTTTATAGACTGATATACTAGGGATACATCGCGGTTCACTGAATCAAAACGGCATATTGCGGTTATCGTGAGAATGCTTTATAGATTATAAATGTTGCGTGAATTGACTGATACAGAATGAGAGGAAAAATGAGTAAGAAGATATATTTTACAAGACATGGACAGACCTTCTGGAATGTCGAAAACAAGATCTGCGGAGCGACGGATATCGGGCTCACGGAAAGAGGAAATGAGCAGGCTGAAGAGCTGGCTCATATGATAAAGGAGAAGCTCGAGTCCGGAGAACTGGTGATAGATGAGATAGTTTCATCACCACTTTCGAGAGCATATGATACTGCGAAGCACGTGGCTGATCTTACAGGACTGCCGCTCAGGGCTGACGAGAGGCTCCGCGAGCAGAACTTCGGAAAATATGAGGGCACACCAAGAAACGGAGAGGTGTTCAGAATGGAGAAGCGCAACTTCGTGAACTCCTACGAGGGCGGAGAGTCGATGCTTCATCTGGCACAGCGTATATATAATCTGCTCGATGAGCTGTCACAGGATGACAAGATATACCTTCTTGTCGCTCATAACGGTATCGTGAGATGCGTTAATTCGTATTTCTACGATATGACCAACGAGGAATACGGAGATTACGGAATCCGTAACTGTGAACTGAAGGAATATGTATTCTAAAACATTTGCTGACATATTGTGAGTAATAAAAAATGGGGGATGTAAGATGGAGAATAAAGGGAAGTCACCGGCGAAATTCGGAATAAAATACAACGCACCCGTAACGCTGACCTTCGCGCTTATATGCCTTGCGGCGCTGATCCTGGGCTATGCTACTAAGAAGAGCGTGACAAGAGAGTTCTTTGCGGTTTACAGATCAAAGGTCAGTCTTGCATGGTTTGTGAGACTGGTCGGACATTCGCTGGGACATATCGATTTTGATCATTTCTTCGGAAATATGACGCTGTTCCTTCTTCTCGGACCTATCCTTGAAGAAAAATATGGTTCAAAGAATCTGATCGAGATGATAGTCATCTGCTCAGTCGTAGAGAGTGTGGTCCAGATGATTTTTATGCCTCACACGGCGCTTCTCGGAGCCAGTGGAATCGTATTTATGATGATAATACTTGCCTCTGCGGTGAATCTGAAGGATGGCGGGATTCCGCTCACGATGATTCTTGTTATACTGATATATCTGGGCAAGGAATTCTGGGCGCAGTTCACAACGCATGACAATATATCACATCTGACGCATATCGTCGGTGGACTCTGCGGTGCCTTCTTCGGTTTTGCATACGCGAAAATGGCAGAGGGGAAAACCTCGGGCAGATAAAACGGCACATGAAGTGCATGATTAAATCGGAGACCGTATCGTGATGGTAAGGCAATTACTGACTGACGTCTGATTGACATTGAGGATAAGCCTGTGCTGTATGGAAACAGAGGTTGTAGATAAGCTCAGCGAGATCATGACTTGGCATATTGAAATCGTGTTCTATCCATTTACAGAGGATGCTTTTGACTCCATCTATCATATAAGTATAGACGTATTCGTTTTTCTGGCTGTCTCCGAAAACAGGCCATTTATCATACACATCGTTCAGGGTATCCGTGAGAATCATCGCTCCGACATCGCCGTTGGTGTCATTAAAAATGATCGTACGAAACTGAACTCCGTTCTCTTTAATAAAATCAAGAAATTCTGACAGCAGCTTACTTTCAAGACCCTTATAAGCACAGGTCGAAATGAATTCTGCTGTCTTTTCTTTTAGTTCATCGATTATATCATCCAGCAGCTGCTGCTGATCGTTGTAATGAAGATAAAAGGTTGTTCTGTTCAGATCAGCCTGTTCGCATATTTCCTTTATGGTTATCTTATGGAAGGGCTTTAACTGCATAAGCTCTATCAGTGCGGTTTTGAACAGCAGCCTTGTCATTTGTTTTCTTCTTGAATCTGACATGATCGAACCTCCGGAATGATAACCCGATCAAAGCAGTTTTTTTGATCAGGCTGAATAACTGATTATATTTTTAAAATACAGATTAATTATTTTTGTACAAATTTAGACACATTTAAAAAAAATGTTGATTATACAACATAAAAAAATAAACTGCGTATTGTTAATTCAACACGGTGTCGATATAATGTTAATGTTTTTGACATAAAAAATCAAGCGGCTTTTGATGTGTATGAGCGTGATGCAAAATTCACAGAAATATCACAAAAGCGCTATGGTTTATTAAAAAGTTATGTTATACAATATATTCTGCCGTATTGGACACTGCTCATGAAGGTGACATATCGGCAAGATTTTAGGATGAAAGGGTTTAAAAAATGTTATCGAAATTCAGTGTCAAAAGACCGTACACGGTACTGGTCGGAGTAGTGCTGGTCATAGTACTCGGCGTAGTAGCACTCAGAAGTATGACGGCCGACCTTCTTCCCAATATGACCTTCCCTTATGCGGTAGTCATTACAACAGATATGGGAGCAAGCCCGGAAGCTGTGGAGTCGGAAGTAACCGCTCCTATAGAAGCGGCGCTTGCAACGACCTCTAATCTGAAACAGATCCAGTCAAGGTCGTATTTCAGCTATTCCATGGTTATCCTGGAATATGAACAGAGCGCAAATATGGACTCTGTTCTTATCGAGATTCAGCAGTCACTCGATCAGGTTAAGAGTACCTTCAAGGATTCGGTTGGTTCACCTATAGTTATGCAGATCAATCCGGACATGATTCCGATCTATATTGCTGCAGTTGGTGTTGAGGGTATGGATATCACAACTCTTACAACCTACGTTGATTCCAACATCAAGCCTCAGCTTGAGAGTATCGAAGGTGTTGCATCCGTAACAGCAATGGGCGGAGTTACGGAGCAGATCCGTGTAACACTGGATGATGCAAAGATAAAGGCTTTGAATGAAAAGGTTCAGAGCGCCATCAGTTCACAGTTCGACACTATTGAGAAGCAGCTTGATGATGCCGAGAAGATGATGGGCGGCCGAACCCTGGCAGATAAGAAGGCCTTCCTTGAGACAAATAAGAAGAACCTCGAAGCACTTTCGGAACAGCTTACACAGGCATCTTCCGGAGCGACTGAGCTTAAAAATGCCATCGCAGGACTTGATCAGGTTATAGCGCTTTATGATGACGGAACTTTAAACGATGAGCAGTTTACGGCTGCGAACGGTTTTGATATTGCAACAGCACGTGCACAGAGAGATGAACTTGCCGGAAAGCTTGACGAAATAGAGAAGAGCCTTACAGAACAGAACGAAAGCTTTGCGCAGCTGGGGATAAGTATTACGTCTCTTGAAGACCTTCCGACAGCTATCGGAACGGTTGCTCAGATGACAGCAGGCTTTGAAATGGGTATTTCCGCTGTTGATACAGCAATTGAAAGAGTTAACGCAGGTGAACTTACTGAAGCAGAAGCACTTGCAGAGATCAGAAATAATGAGGCGCTCAGTGCGATCATTCCTGATGTGGAAACCTATAAGCTTGATACAGGTCTTACCATCGATGAGACAAGAGCTCAGCTTGATGATGCAAAGGCCAAGGCTGCAGAGTCTGCGGATATCGAAAGCATCCTTGATATGGACCTTCTTGAGAAACTTCTTACAGCTCAGAACTTTGAGATGCCTGCAGGTTATGTAAATGACGCAAGAGGCCAGTTCCTTGTTAAGGTTGGTGACAAGGTTGAGAGTATGGATGCTCTTGCAAACCTCGTACTTATCGATCTTGGACTTGAGGGTATTGACCCTATCAAGGTTTCAGATGTTGCCGATGTAGAGATGATCGATGATTCGGCTGAGGTTTATGCCAATGTTAACGGCAGACCGGGAATCATGCTTTCCTTCGAGAAGCAGACAGGTTACTCAACCGGTGATGTTACCGATGCGATCAATGACAAATTCAAGTCTATCGAGAAGAGTGAGGATGAAGCAGTTAAATTCTCGACTCTGATGGATCAGGGACTTTATATCGATATTATAACAACCTCTATCTTCCAGAATATGATCATTGGTGCGGCACTTGCCATCATCATCCTTATCATATTCCTGAAAGACGGAAGACCGACACTCATCATTGCCTGCGCGATCCCACTCAGTGTTATCTTCGCAGTAGTACTTATGTATTTCTCAAATGTAACACTTAACATCATATCAATGTCCGGACTTACGCTCGGTATAGGTATGCTTGTGGATAACTCGATAGTTGTTATCGAAAATATTTATCGACTGAGAAACGAAGGCATGTCTATCAAGAAGGCTGCTGTTTACGGCGCAAGACAGGTTGCTGGAGCCATCACAGCTTCAACACTTACAACAGTCTGCGTATTTGCACCTATCATTTTCACGGAAGGTATTACAAGACAGCTATTCGTTGATATGGGTCTTACGATACTCTATACACTCGGCGCCAGCCTTCTTGTTGCCCTTACACTTGTTCCGGCAATGGCAGGCAGTATGCTTGGTAAGGAGAAGAAGAAAAAAGAGAAGAAGAGCGTATTTGACAAGGCTATGGACTGGTATACAGGTTTCCTCAGAAAGTGTCTCAGATTCAAGCCGATTGTATTTATTGCAATGATCGTAATCCTTGCACTCAGTATTTTCCTTGCTGTTTCGAGAGGAACTGCATTCATGCCGGAAATGTCAAGTACACAGGCAACAGTAACTCTTGAGCCTTTTGAAGGCGAGAATCCTTCTCTTGAGGAGATGACAGCATATTCTGATACACTTGTTGAGAAGCTGATGGAGTTCCCAGAGATAACTACAGTCGGTGCCATGTCAGGCGGCGGTTCGGGACTCAGCATGTTCTCAGGTGCCGGCGGAAATGATGTTAAGATCACAGTTTACGTTATTGTTGATGAAGAAGCCAAGGTCAGCAACGATGAGCTTGAAGAGAAGATAAATAAAGCTGCTGAGGGACTTCACTGCCAGGTTAAGGTCAGTGCAAATATGATGGATTCGATGTCTGCGCTTTCAGGTACCGGTATTTCAATTAATATCAAGGGACGTGATATGGAGAAGATGCAGGCCATCGCTTCAGATATCGCAGCTATACTTGAAGATGTTGAAGGTACTGTTGATATCGATGACGGACTGAATACACTTTCTGATGAGATGCATATCACTGTTGATAAAGATAAGGCTGCCAAATACGGTATGACCGTTGCACAGGTATTCCAGATCATTTATGGCAAGATGGCAGCAACAACCGCATCAACAGTTATAGAGACGGATGTTAAGGATTATGATGTATTTGTAAGAACAATGGAGCAGTCAGAGCTTACTCTTGATGAGCTTAAGGAGCTTACATTTACTTATACAGACAGAACAACAGGTCAGGTTTCCGAGATTCCTCTTACAGAGATAGCAGAGTTCCGCGAAACACAGGAGCTCAGTGTTATTCAGAGAGATGCTCAGAACCGTTTCATCACAGTTAAAGCAGGTATCGATGATGATCACAACGTTGGTCTTGTCGGAAATGAAGTAAGAGACAGACTTGACGATTACGAGGTTCCTGAAGGCTATTCGGTTGAGATGGCCGGTGAGGATGAGACTATCAATGATGCAATGAGACAGCTTGCACTCATGCTTCTCCTTGCAATTATATTAATCTACCTTGTAATGGTTGCACAGTTCCAGTCGCTGCTTTCACCATTTATTATCATGTTCACTATTCCGCTTGCATTTACAGGAGGTTTCCTTGCACTTTACCTCACAGGTCAGGAGGTCAGCGTCATCTCAATGGTCGGCTTCGTAATGCTTTCGGGTATCATAGTTAATAACGGTATCGTGCTTGTTGATTACGTCAACCAGCTGAGACGTCAGGGCGTGAGCAAGAAGGAAGCTATTGTAGAGGCAGCCAGAACTCGTATGAGGCCGGTTCTCATGACGGCTCTTACAACTATCATCTCAATGTCTACTATGGCTGTAGGCCTCGGACAGGGCTCTGAGATGGGTCAGCCGATGGCTATCGTTGTAGTAGGTGGTCTTATCTACGGTACAATACTTACACTTGTTGTGGTTCCATGTATTTACGATGCATTTAACCGTGAGAAGGATATGAGAGAAGAAGAACTGTAAAGGCAAATATATGTTGTAAAAGGTACCGACCGGTACCTGTCATAAAACAAATATAAAAATGGGACAAAATCCCCGTTCTGTGAGACATGGAACGGGGATTTATTCTTTATTCACAGTCGCGGAAGGGCAGACTCTGGACCTTGGTACCATTCAGTAAAAAAACATATTATTTTAAAGACCGGATTAACCTCGTCCGGTCTTTTTTTTCTTTATATATGAGCCGAAATATAGTATAATATAAACGTGGTATTACAGATTATTCAGGAGAGGAAAAAACTATATTGTAGAGGAGAAAACGGGGTATGAATAAAAGAAAAAAGATTGTTCTTAAAAAGCTTACAGCGGTGCTGCTCGTAATGTCTTTTCTTGTTATGAGCGTATCCTGCGGTAAAGGTAAAAACGAAGAGGGTTATTCGGAGAAAAGGCTTGCGACAGAAGCCTTTGGTATCGCTGACAGCGGCGACTTTGAGTATAACGGTTCTGGGGGGAATGGAGCCAGACAGCTGACTGAGCAGGATATTCAGGATATGAGCGGCGGAAATGCCATCATAGTATATGATGATAATCATCAGTATGTTACGACTATCATTGGTAAGTTTTATGACAAGAAGGTTACCGATATGGAAAATGCCATCAATTCTCTTGACGGCATAGCAACTCTTCTTGGTTTTGAAAAGGGTGTTCAGTTCTTCGGTATGTACGGAGAGACAAATGCACAGGGTTATACGCATTTTACCTATCAGCAGAGATATGGTGGTATAACGATTGCATATTCAACTCTCAGGATATTTATAGATCCTGAAGGCTATGTATGCGGTCTTCAGAATTCCTTTGTACCGGAGCTTGGTATAGCTGAACCTAAGACTATGAGTAATGCGGATGCGGAGGCCATAGTACAGCAGGTTCTCAGTTATAACAATGCCAATGTCAGAATCTTTTCCGAATACACAAAGCAGGTATTTTATTATCTTAATGACCATGTAGTTAACTGTATGGTTGTATATACGGATAATCCGTCTGCAGGCGGATCCTTTGATATGCCATATCTGGCACATTATGTTGATATAGATAATAACAGCTATCTTATAAATATTCCGACCTCCAATCTCAATGAAGGTAACGGAAATATTGATGAATACAATACAGATCAGTATTTTGAAGATCTTGAGATGCAGTCATGGTCAGGAACGGTAACACTGTATGATGGCAGAACAGAGCAGATAACTGTACCGATCGGATATAATTCCAAGGATGGACTTTATTACCTTGCTGACAAAGAGAGAAAGATAGCATGTGCTAACTGGTGGGATTTTGAGTTTAACAATTTCACTGTTAATTTCAAAACCTCGACAAATAATCAGGATTGGGATAATGAGCATCTACTCGCTTATTATAATTATATAAGGGTTTATGATTATTATGCCAGCCTGGGTGTTAAATCGATAGATGGCTTCGGTATGCCGATCCTTATAGGTATGGATTATTGTGATCAGAATCATAATCCGATTGACAATGCCTGCTACATGGGACGTTATGTAGGATGGGCGTGCTTCTGCTCAAGTAAGGCAAATAACTGTAACCAGTGTATTGATACTCTGGGACATGAGTTTACTCACGGCGTAAGAGACGGCTCTATGGGAAGTGCCATTTATCAGAATGAGCTCGGAGCCATGCATGAGGCCTTCAGTGATGTTATGGGCCAGCTTATTGAATACAAGCTTGAAGCTACAACTGATACGGAATGGAAGCTCGGAGAATGCGGCGGCAAGATCTGGAGAAGCATGAGTAATCCAAATCTGTATAACCAGCCGAATTATGTCGGAGATTTATACTATGTATCACCTACGAGAGTTGATGATGTTTATGTAAATGATCATGGCGGAGTTCATATTAATTCATCTCTTATGAATTCTATATGCTATAAGCTGAATCTCTATGGCATGACAGTCGATGAGCAGCTTCATGTCTGGTATAACGTTCTGGAGACTCTGACTCCTCGAGGAGATTATGATGATCTTTATGCGGCACTGATCTTTGCTCTCAGGGTATATGGTCTGACACAGTATGAGCAGCCTGTAAAAACCATATTTGACGAGCTGGGACTTTCGGGTGACCGTATCGCAAATGCGGCAAATGCTACAAAGCCGGGCTGTGGAAGAGTAAGGATTCAGGTTTCTGATGCTTACATCGATCATTCGATTGCAGTGATAATTCTAACGGCAGCCGGTAATCAGATAGAGGCATTTCCGGATGAAAAGAATAATATTATAGATTGCCTCGCACCTGCAGGTCAGATAAGTGTATTTGTGATAGAAAGGCCGAACTTGAACAGTCAGACACAGATCACGAGCCTTGATTCGAACGGCAATTTCTTTGCTTCGCAGAGCAGTGCGGCTATATTCAGTGTTACAGAGGGACAGACTCTCGATCTTGGAACTATTCAATGATAAATGAGGGCTAAAAGACAGATACAGGGAGGATACGATATGAAGATATGCGGAAACGGACATTCTTATGATGATACACAGTTTAACACCTGTCCGATATGCTATTCCATGGGTCTCACCGATCCGGCTGCCGGAGGAGCAGCTGATGCGGTGCAGCAGGCAGCTGCCGGAGCATATGGGGATGCTCAGTCTGTGCAGAATGCAGCTGCTGAGATCGTCAGAGATGAGAATGGCGGATATTACGATACGGAAGGTAATTATATAGACGCGGCAGGTAACAAATATTTTCCTGCACCGCAGGGTGGCTTCTATGATACGCAGGGCGGTTATTATGATGTGAGCGGTAATTATTATCCTCCGGAATCCGCACAGCCGGCAGCACCTGCACAGCCTGCTTATACGGAGCCGGCACAGCCGGTTCAGCCTGCAGCTCAGTCTGCTTACACTGAAGCGGCGGTATCTACACAGGCAGTACAACCGGCACCGACGACACAGTCAGGTTCACCGGCGATGACATATCAGGCAGCACCAGAGCAGCAGGCAGCTTCTGCACAGACTGCTTATACGGCACAGGCAGCAGCGCCTGAGTATACAACACAGCCGGCATCCGCGCAGCCTGCATATACAGCTCAGCCGGCATCCGCACAGCCTGCATACGGAGCAGTTCCTCCTCAGGGATCAGTTCCGCCGGAAGGAAAGGCAAAGAAAAAGGGCGGAAAAAAGAAGATAATTATTATAGCTATAATCGCGGTTTTACTCCTTGCGGGAGCGGCTGTATGGTTCTTCTTCCTCAGAGACAGTGAGAAGAAGGGTAAGGACGATGAGGGAAGACCTACCATGACACGTAATGACGAGACCTTCCTGCTTAACAGCTATTCAAGCAAGACAAACAGTATTATCCCTCCGGGATTTCTGATGTTTTCAAGTGATGCAAAGAATATTTCATTCCTTTATAACGATACTTTCACCATTGAGGATGAAAAGGATGCTGTTTATGTTTATACTTTATCGGATGGTTCTGAATACGTAGAAGTGAGATATAGGAAGGGTAAGACTTCACCAAAGGAGTATTTTAAGAAATATAAGAGCGCACTTAAAAAGGAATATGGTTCAGATTCAACTATTGGTGATATCCTTGAGACACCGCTTATCAATAATCCTGATACCGGAGTATATAAGAATGCTTACTGCGTATCAGCAGAGGTTGATGACAATGGAAGAACGCTTTATATTGATAGATATTTAATGGTATATGAGAATAATTACCTTGAAGCTACAGCGTTTGCATATTCGCATGAAGGTGGTTATGATGATCCCGCATACAGAATCTGCTCAAGCTTCTACACAAGAGCGAACGGTTTTGATCCTTATGAGGGCGGAGATGACGGAACAACAGAGGTAGTTGATAATCCGACAACCGAAGTTCCGACAACAGAGGTGCCTACAACAGAAGCTACTACAGCAACGCCTACAACTGAGGCAACGACTCAGGCTACTACAGAATACACAACTCAGGCAACGACAGAAAATACAACTCAGTATACTACAGAAGCAACTACCACGAGCACCGGTGGTACCGAAACCTGTCAGGGAACAGGAGTAACGGTTATTTTCCCGGAAGGTACATGTCCGAATGGCTGGGAAGCAACACAGACAGGACTTAATCTCTACGTTCTTCCTGATACAAAGGATATTTACATAGCTATAGAATACTGTTCATACGGACCGGCAAATATACAGCAGTGTGTAACTGATATCATCACTATGTTCCAGCAGAAGCTCGGAGCGGAAGCGACCATAAGAGATCAGGAGACTGTTCAGGGCGCGAAGTATACATTCTCATATGCTCCTGCAGTTCTGACCAACAGTCAGGGTTCTGTCAAGGTTGTGGGTGCGGCCGTTCAGAGTGAATCAGGTAAGATCTATGCTATTTATTTCATGACTGATGATGCGCATGAGAGCTATTTCCTGAATGCATTTACAATTCTCGTAGACAATATTTACCTTGACTGATGATTCGGATGAAGGAAAAACGTATTTCTGACAAAAAGGGTGTTTTTTAGATAAAACACCATAAAAAACACAAGACAGTTCGTATATATCATATGAGATGAAACACAGATGGGTTTCAGGTAAGAAGCAGATTATAAACAGGATAATACACATGCATCATGTGCGAAAAATATATATGATGTGTTTTGTGGGATAGGAGGAAATTATGAGAAGAAAGATTAAGACAGCAGCTGCATCATTTATGTGTATGTGCATGCTTATAGCCAGCGGATGCGGCAATTCAGGAGATTCAGATGTGGGCGGAGTTACCAGAAGAACCGAAGGCGGTGGCGGAACAACCCCTACAACTCAGGAGGCAACAACAGGTGATATCTGGAGTACCCAGGATACACAGGCGGTTCCTACAACAGAAGCAACTACAGGAAGTATAGTTGATACACCTACTACACAGGAACAGCAGACAACACAGACTCCAACGACAGAAGCAACGACGCAGACTCCGACTACAGAAGCTGCAACACAGACTCCGACAACGGAGGCAACGACTCAGCAGACATCAAGCGGAGCACTCCAGACAAAGAGAATTGAAAATGATTATTACAAGGTTACGATACCTGACGGATGGAGCTTTGAAACATGGGGAGCAGGCGCAGGCTTCTGCTTCAGATGTATAAACCCAAACGATCCATCAATGGTTATCTTCTACGCAGGAACGCTTACACCTGTATTTACAAGTGAACAGCAGAAGACACCTTACTACAGTGTTCCGGGCGCAGAAGTATATACAGAAGCACCGGTATTTAATGATCAGACAGTTGATTCGATCTATCAGAACTGGGAATACATCGTTAATTTCCAGATCAAGTATCAGGGCTTCAGTCTCTTCCCGGTAATGACGAATGTTACGGTACAGGGTTCAACAGTTACCAATGACATGATGCACCAGTTCAATACGAACTTTACGGATACCTTCGGATATGCTTACGGAACATCTGAAAATGGCACATCAGTTTTATCAATGTGTAAGGCTTCCATAGGCGGCGACCCAATGGATCTCTTCGCAGTAGGATATGACAACAGTCCTAGATCTATCGTATGCATGTATTGTATAGAATGTCCTCAGGATAAATCAGATCTTGCAGAAACAATGATGAACTGTGCATTAAGTCTTGAGTTTACAGAGAAGGCTCTTCAGGAGTCACAGCAGTCAATGGGCGGCGGCACCGGAATGGGCATGGGTCCGATTGAATTAACAACCGAAGAAGCAATGCCTTTCGAAGTTCCAACATACGACCTTCCACTCCCAGACGGCAAAACCACAGTTGAATACCCGGACTAAAGCTAATGTAAAGCTAATGTAACAAGCCATGCAACATAAAAAAGCAGAACGCAGATGAATGCTCGCATTCTAATCTGCGTTCTGCTTTTTTATGTTATACGGCGCCTACGGCGATGGTTCTTGATTTGCTTGCAAATCAAGAACAAAGCATGGCTTGTTACATATTCAAAGGCAGCCTCCAATTATCTTATCAACTATATTTGATATTATATTGAAAAAATATTGATATATTGTTGCAAACAAACTTGATGCATACAAGCATATATGATATATTTATGATAGACAATTGATATAATGTTGATAATGATCAGTAATATTGAGAGGAGGGATGCTTATGTATACACTTGAACAGATGAGAAACATGAAGAAAAAATATGGTCTGACCTACGAAGATATTCAGGAAAGATCCGGTGTGTCACTCAGTACGGTTCAGAAGGTATTCGGAGGGATAATTGATAATCCGAGAAGAAGTACGCTTGAGGCATTGTCCAAGGCGTTCGGTAAGTTTATTTACGAGGATAACAAACCGTTTGATGACGATGATTTCGTTGCGGAAGAAAAACCATATTATTTGAATGGTACTTCGGCCGGTGACTATAAGAACGGCGGCGGTGATATCTTTACCCAGAGCGGTTATACCTATGATGATTACAGCAGGCTTCAGCTTCCGGACGGGATGAGAGTTGAGGTTATCGATGGTATTCTGATAGAGATGGATGCTCCGACAATAAAACATCAGGATGCAGCCGGAGAGATATTTGTAGAGTTCAGAAATTTTATCAAAAAAAATAAAGGAAAGTGCAAAGCAATCATCTCACCTGTTGATGTCAGACTTGAATATGATAAGGGCGACATGACGGTTGTTCAGCCGGATGTGATAGTGGTATGTGATCAGGAAAAGCTTGATAATCAGAAAAATGTCAAGGGAGCACCTGATTTTGTTCTTGAGGTACTTTCGCCGTCAACCAAGAAGATGGATCTGTTCATCAAGATGAATAAGTATTGTACAAACGGAGTGAGAGAGTACTGGGCCGTTGATCCGGCTGCGGAGACAGTGATTAAATACGTATTTGAAGGGAGTACCAGAATTGAAAGATATACCTTTAATGACAGGATTCCGGTGGAAATTTATAAAGGGGAACTGGTTATTGACATGAATGAGGTCAGAGAATATATTAATGCGTGACTGTTTTCCGGCAGGCTGTGATCTGCCGGTGAAAAAAATAACAAGCATTTTCATGTTGAATATGATATACTTCTGCCATGATGCCGATTTTTTATATGACGAGACCTGCCAAAATGAATTTTTTGATATTATAGATAATTGCGAAAAGAAAGGATAGTAAATGATAGACGACCAACATTTATGCGAGCTTCATCTTCACCTTGACGGTTCACTTTCACTTGAGACTGTCAAGTATCTTGCAGAGCAGCAGGACACTAAATTTAATGGAGTTCTTTTCAGAACTGAAACGGAGGAACTCTTTGGCGAGGATCCGGATAAGGCTTCGAATGATAAAGGTGCTTCCGATGAAATGGACGATTTTGATGCTGAACTGAAGAAACTTCTTTCAGTATCGAAGGATTGCCGTGATCTGAATGAATATCTGGAGAAATTCGAACTTCCGCTTTCTCTGCTTCAGACCGAAGAAGCAATCTCCTATGCGGTCAAATCAATCGGGCTGGCAGAAGAGGAGCTGGGCGTTGATTATGTTGAAATACGTTTCGCTCCGCAACTCCATACGAGAAAGGGACTGACTCAGAGAGAGGTTATTGAAGCAGCTGCCGATTCAGCAGTGTATTTTAATGCTGATCATAATACCAAGATCAGACTTATCTTATGCTGTATGCGCGGTGACGATAACCGGGAGGAGAATCTTGAGACGGTGCGTCTGGCTGCAGAGTTTATTCATCCAACCACTTCGGTATCGATTTTTTCATCGGATGAGCCGGAAAATGAGGACGATATTTTTGAGGACTCTCTGTCTGGCGAGGATCTGAATGACGACAATACAGGTGCGGCAAGCAAAATGGTATATATTCCTCATGTTGCAGATGGTCTGCTCCCTGTCATAGCAGGCGTTGATCTGGCGGGTGCGGAGGCACTTTATCCTACTGAGTCTTTTTCTGATGTATTTGATCTTGCTAAAGAACTGAAGGTGCCTTTTACGATCCATGCAGGTGAGGCTGCGGGTCCTGAAAGTATATGGGCTGCAATAAAGCTTGGAGCAAAGAGGATAGGACATGGCGTAGCAGCCATAAAGGATGAGAAACTCATGGAGTATCTCGCAGAGAACGGAATCGTTCTTGAATGCTGTCCTACGAGCAACCTGAATACAAAGATTTTTAATGATTATGCTGAACTTCCGATCAAAGAGTTCCTTGAAAGAGGTATAAAGGTTACTGTAAATACTGATAATATGACAGTTTCCGATACCGATATAATACGGGAATTTGAGGCGCTGACGGCAGTCGGACTGACTGACGGCGAGAGACTAATGCTCCTTAAAAATGCAGAAAGCGGCTGGTTATAAACCGGCCGTT
>CAMNMC010000037.1 GCA_946544235.1 uncultured Lachnospiraceae bacterium
CTAATCCGAGGAATCTGATCACTGTCAGATTCCTCCCTTGTTTTTAATCATGATTGCGGGACTTACGAAGTGAGTTTCGTAATTACCTATCAGATACAGTATTACAATTCATACTATATTTCTTCTGCATAACTGAAGATATTATTCTATTATGTGACTTAATATCTATAAGGAGGATATTATCACTTCACAACTTTACCATCCTTAACAGTATAGCTCTTTCCGCCATACTTGACAGTTCCGGAATAACCAAACTGAACCTTACCACCCTTGCAGTACCATGAACCGATCGAATTCTTTGCTATACCGGTGAAACTAAAATCAACCTTGCCGTTTTTTATACACCACCAGCCGTTTGAATTCTTCTCTACCGAATCAACAAACCGGACCATACCTCCGCTGACGAACCACCAGCCTGACTGGCCGCTCACCGTGCCCTGGATAACATCCTTCTTATTGAAATCAACCTTTCCGTCCTTACAATACCACCAGCCGTTACTGTTCTTTGCAAAACCGGTAAAGCCAAAGTCAACCTTGCCGTTCTTTATACGCCACCAGCCGCTTGAATTCTTCTCTACCGAATCAACAAACTGAACCTTACCACTCTTTACTAACCACCAGCCGCTCTGACCGTTTACGGTTCCTTTTATTATGTCATTTTTATTAAAATCAACCTTACCTCCTTTACAGTACCACCAGCCGTTACTGTTCTTTGCGAAGCCGGTAAAGCTGAAGTCAACCTTGCCGTTCTTTATGCACCACCAGCCGTTATCGTTCTTCTCAACAGAATCAATGTACTGAACCTGTCCTTTCTTAACATACCACCAGTCACTGCCATATTTTGCAACACCGGTGAAGTTCGGATCAAAGGCATAGGCCTTAAATTCCTTCTTAGTCGTCACCTTTTTGCCATTAAGTCTCACGGAAGCTGTACATGTTTCGATTCCAGTTTTTGTGAGTGTCGGTTTCTTTGTAATCTTGCTCGTAACATTTGCCTGTATATAGATAACATGATTTTTGTCATTCTTACCTACAAGCTTTGCCATTGCATTTTTACCATTCCATGTCCACACAGGATTGTCATAGTTATAGGCAACGGCAGCCGCTTTATTTGAAACAGGTATATTTGTCGACTTGGAAATACCATTTTCCTCGAACAGTCTCTTAACAATAGTCTGGAATTCCGAGCGGGTTACTCTGCCGTATGGATCAATCTTCTGCTCAGATTTCGGCGCGCCTGCCTTGCCCTTTCCTGCCATGATATTCCATGTAGCTGACCAGCAGATAGCCTCCCAGTGATCATAGTCAACATCATAATAGTCTATATATTCGTCACTTCTTCCGAAATCGATTGATCTCTTATACCCTTTAAGTTCAGAATATCTCATCAGCATAAAGCAGGCATCCTGCCTCGTGATCCATTCACCAACACCAAAATTGCCTGAAGAAATATAAGGATAGCCTACACATATTTTGTTCTTCTCGCCCCAGAGAAGCGCATTTGTGTACCAGGCTCCCGACTTCACATCCTTAAAGCTTGTCTTAAGGCCGCTGACCGATGGTTTTCCTGCGAGTTCATACAGAGTCTGCACAACTGTCTCACGGGTAAGAAGATCCTTCTCGTTAACGCCGTCATCCAGATCTGAATAAATAATACCTGTTGAAGATGTCGTACTACCGGACTTGGCATTTACTACTACTCCGTCATTTACCCAGATATAATATTTATTCTCATCACTTGTTGAAGTTTCACCGCCAAAATCAATGGTCCATGATCGACCGAACCACTCCTGTGCAAACTCGCCTTCTTTATATGTCTTGATAAGAAATGGATTATTACTTATATCCAGCGAAGAGATATTATTTATAGCAGCCTGGAGATAACGAAGCTTTGGATTCTTCGAAAGATTCAGTGAAGTAAGCTGATTATCCTCGCAATTAAGTATTACAAGCTTAGGATTCTTCGAAAGATCAAGCGTCTTGATCTCGTTATAGCTGCAGATCAGCTTGTTTAATTCTGGATTCTTACTAACGTCCAGGGTTTTGATATCATTATCCGCACAGTTATAATACTGAAGTCCCGGATTCTTACTGATATCGATGGCTCCGAGTCCCGGATTGTTCCAGACATCAAGTCTCTTCATCAAAGGATTGTGTGTAACATCCAGCTTCTTCAGCTTATTTCCGAAAGCATCCAGATGAGAAAGCTTTGGATTCTTAGAAACATCAAGTGATGTCAGTTCACACGAACCGCAGGTAAGATGCTCAAGCTCCGGGTTGTGGGTAACATCGAGTGATTTAATAGGATTTGTGTTGCACTCGATATAAGCCATCTTCGGATTCTTAGACACATCAAGCGTTGAAATATTGCAATCATAGCAATAAACCCAGACCAGTTCCGGATTATGAGACATATCAATCGTTGTCAGATTATTATTCGAGCACCAGAGACCCCTGAGGTCCGTATTCTTACTGATATCTATAGTTGATATCTCATTATCCTTACACCATAGTCCCTGAAGGTCAACAAAATACTCAACTCCCTTAACAGACTTGATATTCATTCCTTCGCAGTAAATATTTAATGTCAGGCCTATCTCATTTGCGTCCAGAATTCCGTTTCCGTCACGGTCATAATCTCTTCCTGAGATCACTGCTCTAAAATTATCATCCGGAAAATTCGCCGCATTGATCTTTACCGGCTGAATTCCGGCCGCATACGCCTTGTTTTCTCCTTTACCCAAAGAAAACACTCCGCCTCCGAAAGGCAGTATCCCACTTCCGGCAGCCATCATCATCGCCATACATCCGGCAACAAATCTCCTAAACTTCCCTTTCTGTTTTGTCATACTTTTAACCTTTCCCTTCTTTGTAAATACCCTTTAGATAACCTTCCGGCCGAAATCACGACCTGATTTTATGAATCTCCCGACCGGGCCCTAACCGGTCAGTATATTACTACTGTGCCTACGCAGCACAGTTTTAATCAACTTATTCGAATCATCCCGCTGCATAGCACAAACTTCTGTCCTATATTATTCTCAGTCCAGATCTTCGTTCAGTTCCTCCGTTCCCTCAAGCACGAATCTGCCCTCACGTATTATGTCAACCTCAGTACCATCCTCTTCAACTGTATATATCCTTCCCAGTTCATCGAAAGGAATCGTTATATCCGTATGGCAGTTAAAATAAGCCTTTTCCGGCTCCGTATCTCTGAGAGCACTGAAGCTGTTCTCCTTCGAAACAATCTCCTTGCCGTCCGGATTAAATATCCTTGTTTCCTCCATATGCCTGTAGCAGGTATCACCAACTGCAAAGTGAGGCCCGGTCTTCTCCATGATAAGTATCGGCAGTTTGCCCATGATACCATATTTATTCGCCATACTATAGGCCGCGGTATTGGTTCCTATTGCGAACTCTCCCAGTGGCAGCGTCTCTCTGTTCTGTAATACATTTTCCTTTATATACGCCCTGTTTTTCTCCTCGTCCTCGAAATTGCTGCAGGTGAAATCCGTTACACAGCCGTCCTCGAAATCCATCCTCAGATTCTTGTAAAGAAGTCCGTTAAGATAAACATGACTCACATGAAGCGTACCCTTTGTGCCTTCAAGAACCGGTGATGTAAATACCTCTCCAACAGGTATATTAACATCGGCCGTACAGTTTTCAAACTGTGACTCATGTTCCGGATCAGCAAGCTTTCTCATGGAAACACGTATATCCGTAAGATTACCGTTACGTCCTTCAACCTTGACATATGAAGCCCGGTCAAGCACATCGATCATGCACTGATGAATTCTCTGATATTTATTACTGTCCAGCGTATTGAGTCTGACCGTGTCCTTAAATACCTCTTCAAACCTCTCATGAACCTCCGGAACAGGAAATGCTATTATCGTGAAGCTGTATTTATCTCCCGGAATATATTCATTCACCAGTTCTCCGCTTCTCGTAGCAAACTCTGTATAAAGTTTCTGCTGAGCATCGGTATATGCGGATGCATCATCCTTCGCAGTCGGTTCAGCAGTTTTCTCTCCAAAGCTTTCGATCACTGCTGGTCCTGCGTATACGGCCGCATCTTCTCTGTATTCCTCGTAAACCTTTCTCATTATGTCGAGCTTCCGCTCAATAAATCTCTTATTCAGGAAGAATGCATCATCACATCTGTGGTCATAATCAAACTGCATGTTGAGGGAAATATTGGTAAATCCCTGCCTTATCACCTGTTTACGATTTATACGGCCCACTGCATACCTGCACAGGATTGGCTTAAGTCCGATCTTATCAAAGCCCTTTATTGCAGCCCTGACTATTCTTTCCTGTCCGATTGAATATCTTATGTTAACCGTTTTCTTTCCGTCAAACGGAACATTCATGGTTTCAAAGCCCCTTCTGAAGCCCTCTACAAAGGTATCAGCGATCTTGTTAATCTCCTCCTGTGGAAGCGATGCCAGATACTTTGAAAGCCCTCTTTCATTATCCCCGATATATTCACCGTAACTGTACAGGTAATCCTCTGTTTCAAGATCAGCTTCGGTACATATCTTATATGACAGACCTTCTATTGGAAGAAGTATCTCCTCGATCCTCTCTCTGACCAGCTCCTCAGAATAGTCGTAAGCATAATAATATAGAGCTTCTTCAACCGCCTTAAGACTAGGCTTTCCCTCAGCAGTGCATATAGAATATATCTCCAGGAACAACTCCATAAGTATCAGAACATCAAAAGCCTTGTCATCTGCGATAAGCATCGGAAAACTGTATATTTCCGAGTAAAGGAACGACATAGCCTTACCAAAGCTCCCGAGCTTTTCCGCAGAGCACTCAGGATTAAGATAGCTCTTGCTGTAGTTTTCGTCTCTAAGCTCCTCAAAAACCTTTTCATTTCTTTCACGCAGCTTTAGAAGTGAAGGAATGTCTCCGGAAGTTTCCTCTGAGGCTGAAAAGCCATCGTCTGTTTTTTTTATACAACCATATAGTTCAAGCGTAAATATAATATATTCGGCCACATGATTAAAATAATCTGTCTTTACACACGGTTCCAGAGCGATACCTTGTATTCTATTAATCGATAAGTCAAACCTTTCTTTAATCTCATTACTGATTATCAATTGTTTATCTCCATTTCCCATAAGTTTAAATGCATCTGTAAATTCAAACACCCGCAGAAGTGTTAAATCCAGAGTAAATATAACACAACTACGGGTGACCGACAATTATCAAAAATAAAAACTTCAATTCAGTCTTCGAAATCAAAAGGTGAAACAGTAGTATCATTTATGGTTCAACTTCTTGAATAAAACCTCTTCCTGTACATGCATTTTCCTATACTATAAAAAATGATTCCGGATAAAAACTCAACAAGCGGAACATAACCTGATTTATCATTATTGTATCTGATCATCATTCCCCATGTTAACTCAGCATTTAAAACCCTCATATCCAAAGCGTCACTTATCATTATCATCAATGGAATGACGATCATCATAAACAGAACTGTCAATTCCACTTTACCACTGTAACAAATCAAAAAAAACATAGCAGAGAGGACCATAAAAGAATGCATACCGATAATTATAAACGATAATAAATAAACATGCCCTCCATGAATCATTATGGATACTATTTCTCCAAAATACATCCCTATGATAAGTAATATCGTGTCACAATACATTATTCTGCATACATTATCTAATTTGTTGAAACGATTGATTATAAACTTGTTTTGTAAATAAAAGCTCTCAACCATACCTCCGATAAACAGTATCGGGTAAAACACAATATACCATAAAAACGGTGAATATATATCCCACTGATCCTTCCCGGCACGTTCAAAACCTTGCATTGCCCATGGAACAGTCTTATCCTGTAACAAACAGACACACATCGTAAAAATCATCACATAGCACATATATTTAATTATAATTCTATTGTGTATGTTTCCTCTCAAGATTATATCCTCTTTGTTATCTTCCCTCCGTTTAAAATAAACACCTCGTCACATAACAACTCTATATCCTCTTTGTTATGGCTTGCTAAAAGAATTACCGTTCCTTCCTTCTTATAGTCCAATATTACTTGTCTGATCAGTTCAACACCCGCATCATCAAGACCATTCATCGGTTCATCCAAAACTAAAATATCCGGTTTTTCCATAATAGCCTGCGCAATTCCTAAACGCTGTTTCATTCCCAGTGAGTATTTTCCGACTTTCTTCTTAGATTTAGGATCAAGTCCGACCATTCTCATGGTATCCTCTATTTCCTTAATGATTATCCTATTTTTTATTTCAGCCAAAAATCTCAGATTATCCAACCCGGTCTCATGCCATAAAAAGCCGGGATTTTCTATTAAAGCGCCCAAATTATCAGGAAATTCAAGATCATCTCCAATCACTCTGTCGCCTACCCTCACTTCTCCCTCATCAACTCTTATATATCCACAGATTATCTTAAACAGGACGGATTTACCCGACCCGTTTCTACCAACAAATCCATAAATCATATTATCATGTAATTTAAGGTTGATCCCGTCAATTACCGTTTCGTCCCTGAATTTCTTATAAATATTATTCAACTCAATAATTGGTTTCATTATGAATTCTCCTTCGATAATACATAAAATTCAGCATCTTTAACAATCTTTTCTCCTATAATATATGTTAGATATATCAGGAACATAAAAAAACAAATTGAAAAACCGGCAGACGATATTTCATGATCGTAACCGGATGGAAAGCATCCATTTCTGAATAAGCTGAACTTGCGGATAAAATTGCTTGTTCCCAGCAATCCGAGTCTGTCAATAGCCGACGAAATCACATATAATCCTATAACAGCAATTGTTCCTGATGCAAACCTATTCATTCTGACATTAAAAACAAATAGCATTCCACATAACAACAGACCGAATAACCACATGCATGCAAATGTATAGATCATAACAGCTATAGGCGATATCAAAAGGATATCTTTGTTTACTGCTATTATCCCATATTTGCTCATTCTTTGTGTCGTATTTCCCGCTATCATCATCATGGTCCGGCTCCACTTGTTTTCTAAGTAGCCTTTTGATATAAACGGTAATATAGATGCAACAGTAACTACAAAATAATATAAAAACGACTGAATAATTACATATAACCACATCGATCTGTACCACAGTTTTCTTCCGGTTCTGTGAATAAGCATAAATGAACCCGCATCAATAAAGGGCGCATCCCAGAATACTAACAAGCATCCACAAAAAATCAGTGTAACACTTACTGTTCCACTCATCGACTGTATATAGCCCTCCGAAAAATGAACTGTATGCGCTCCTATATACTTAAGATATCTGAGAGACTGTGTAAATGCCAACAAAACTCCTCCGATATATCCGACAATAGTGTTTCGATTGATCAATTCTTTCTTTATTTTTCTTTTACATATCGCAAAAGCCTTCTTATATCCTTCCACGTTTAATATCACCCCGAAACTTAATCAATATAGCAGCTGTAACCAAAACTATATATAATGCATACTGAACATACACCCTGACTATTGAATAATCCCCATGAACGTCCCACCTAATCATACTACTTGGAAAAAATAGCTGGAGTTTTCCAAACAACAGATGAACCTGCCATGAAACATGATAAATAAGAAAAGGCATGATATATGCAGCATATTTATTTTTTATGGTCATTGATAACAGTAATGTCACTTCAGCCCATAGAATTCCAAAAAGAATAAAAAGAAGGCCTTTAAGCAAAACAACGTAATAACCCGACCACTTTGTTATTACACCATACCATATCCAGTCCTCACTCACTTGTGGTTTATTATTTAAAGTGGTAGGTTCACATATCGCAATACCAACAAGAACCATTATAAGATATGCCATGCCCATCACTACTGCTCCACCCAAACAGCTTAAAATTATTTTTCTTTTAATATATTTTTTCCGTCCTTCACGTATTATTTCCGGATGAATAAACCCACTGCTTCTTTCTTCAAGATAAGAAAATGCGTAAGGAATTCCGGGGAATAAACCTGCAACAGGAACAAACCACGCCAGAGCCACAGTATCATGTATAAAAGAATTAATATCAAGCCCTATTCCCTGACTCAGATCGTATTGCCATAATCTTTGAATATAGGAATATTCAAACCATAGTGGCAGATGTGCGATTAATATCGTAACTATCAATTTGGGTGATATCATCAGTCTTTTTATCTCAGAAATAGTTTTCATCGAATCACCTTACTCCTTCCAGCATCCGATATAATCCTTAAGAAGCTCTCCTGTTTCCGCATCAAAACAAAGTGCACATATATAATTATCATTCCCCATAGTCATACAGATACTCCATGCTGGTATGATCTCATTATTACTATTCACGTAATACACAAGTTCAAGCTTAACTATGTTATTTATTACAAGTTTTCCTGAAGAATACCTGCTGCCTAATATATCTGCTATTGTTTCAGGAGCTATTACCTCTGATACTTGTACAGGATCATCCATCAAATAACCGGATAAGATACTGATACTAAGAATCTGACCATCCGAACTGATCACATTGACAGCACCATATGCACAATAATCATCAAACAACAGAACACCGTTTAAAGACCTTGTCATGCTAATGTAATCAAATTCGCCCTTATCATAGTACTCAATATGAGACATATAGTATTCCGTCTCAATCTTATTCTTCTCTAAGACAAGCCTTATATCACGTGCATTTTTTTTAATATGATCCTTCTCCTGAGCATTGTAATTATATTCGTTTTTATTTACAGCTTCACCATGACCACTAACAATTTCTCTTTCCTTTAGGTTATCATAATCAAGCTTCATATCATCAATATATAGTTTTTCGCCCAGATCATCCGAAGTATATGTTCCTTCCCCCGAATCCGACCATACAGGCATTCTGTTAATTATACTTTCGATATCATCTATGCTGTATTCATTCTTTTCAGCCTTTCCCTTATATACAATGCCACTAATTTTGATTTCAGCATTGACCATTAGTTTTTCTCCGCCCGCATCGTATTCCCTGACGAGATATCTACCATTTAAATCCTCCAAATCATTACAGCTAATCTTGGACATAGCAGAACTGTTATTTTTACCGGAATTATCCGGTGCGTCAGGCTCACGTCTGGCGCATCCTGATAATCCCGACATAAAACAGAAGCAAACAATTATTAATAATCTTATTTTACATCTGCTTACCATGCATTCCACACTCCCGTTGCATCTCCATGTACCGAAGTCGGATAATCTGTATCCAGTCTTGATCCAAGCCAATATGCCTGACACGTACCCATTCCGGAATACCACCCTGTCTGAGCACTGCCCGTAGATAACCTCCAGATATTATATCCTCCTCGTATATCGTATTTTTTATAAAGCCGACTTTATTCCAAATTATCATGTTTATTTTATAATACAATAGCATTTACAATTTCGGTTGTTTTTTATGCATTTTTGGTCATCAAATTATACTTATCAGATTATTTATGTGATATAATAAAGCTCATGGGATAGTGTTTTAGGAGGATAAGTTTATATGAGAACATCGATACTTCTGATTATTCTTTTCTGTTGTTTAATAGATGCCCTCACTATTTATTTTTACTCTTTAGAGCTTTATGGGCATGAATGTAAAAAAATAACAAAACTGTTTTTCGGAATAGTATTTATAAGCCTCTCTTTTATACTTATAAAAATGGAAAATGCTGTTATTGAATATGTATCCGTCTTCTGTCTTTCATGTCTATTCTTTTCAGTCCTTACTAAATCGAATATAACCAATTCTCTGCTGAATTCCGTACTTATTATGATGTATATTTATATATCCAAGGATATTGTAATCCTTATTGTTAACAGTATTATCTGGGATACTATGACACTAAGTATTGATGAACCAATTACTTATGCAATTTCTGCATGCATCGAAAAACTGATGTTTTGCATGTTGGTTTATATAAGAATTAAATCCAGAAAAAAAAGAATGGAATCAGAATACTACCATTCCAGAATCAATATGTATACCCTTTTGTTAGAAATCATCTGTTTGTTAGCGCTGCTTTCTACCAATGTAATAGGCAGATTCATACTTCTGACGCGCCGTCAATCTGCAATTCTCATAGCATCCACCATAATCATTTTTTCTATTACTATGATTTCGTTGCAGATATTTGATGAAACACAACGTAATTCAAAAGAACTGCTTCAACTGCAGTTTCAGGAGCAGTTATCCCATGATTCATTGAATTATTATAAGATAATGAAAGACAACTACCGGAATCAGCAAATACTGATACATGATATAAAGAATCATCTCATGACCATTAAAGCTTTAAGCCAGACCAGATCCTTTGATAAAATAGATTCCTATATCACCGGATTGCTTAGCTCACCGGAATTGATAAGATCAAGAACCTTTTCAGATAATGATATATTAAATATCATATTAAACAGATATACGACTGTATGTGAAAATGAGCATATACCGTTTTCTGTATATGCTCAGACATCGCACCTTGAAAACATGAAACCGGAGGATATCACCTCCCTGCTTTGTAATATGCTGGAAAATGCTGTTGACAGCATAAATAAATCACATGATACTTCATATGGGATTAAACTCTTGATCAAAACTGACAGATCCACCAATAGTACTATAATACAATTAGAAAACTCATCTGATACAATGCCGGCTACCGATTCCAGTGGTTTGCCTGTTACAACAAAAAATAATAGCAACCATGGTTTTGGGATGAGAAGCATTAAAAATGTTGCAAAAAAATACGGTGGAGATGTCACTATCTGTTATGATACTGATAGAAAGACATTCAAAACAATTGTACTTATGTTTATATCATAAACAGGAGAAAGTCAATGAATATAGCTATTTGTGATGATGATGAAAATATTCTTAAGCAGATAACGATGTTTATCAAGGACTATTTTGATAATACATCTATTACCCCTCAAACATTTCAATTCAAAAACGGAAATCAAATGAGGCAGTGCAAAACTCCCATAGATATTATCTTTGCGGATATAGAACTTCCGGATTCTAACGGATTAAAGGCCGCATATGAAATCAAAAAAAATCATCCAAATATGATCATAATCGTAATAACCTCGTATGACAGATATTTGGATGATGCCTTTGAATATGATGCTTATCGTTTTATTCATAAACCGATAGAAAAAGCATACTTTAACTCGGTTATGGATAATGCATTAAACAGATATAAACATATTACAACGCGTATAATTCTAAATCAAAAAAATGAAATAAAAGCATTATACACAAATGAAATTGTCATGATTGAAAAGAATAATCGAAAAACAGTTATTCATACAATAAACTCCAATATAGAAACGTGTAACACGATTGAAGACCTTGTGTCAATGCTTCCACCCGGTTTCTACCGCATACATAAGACATGCATAATCAATTTTTCATATATATCGAGCTTTAATCACGAAACAGTTCAACTTTATAACAACTCATACTTAGCATATATTCCAAGAAGAAGATATAAAGACTTTAAAAACAGCTATTTATTTTATATGAGCTCTACATCATGAAAGCACTATAAGCTTATGTATAGTTCCTATTATCATATAATATAAAATGACGCCAGAAGAAGCAGAACACCCACGGATAATATTACAGAAAGCCTCTTGGTATTTGTATTGCCATTCTCCTGTTTATAAGAGGTTATCGCAAAGAAAAGTCCGTTAATACCAAGCACTCCCGCAATCAGAAGGATTGTTCCTGCATAATCCGGCGTCTTACCGCTTGTGCCTATCGACACTACGAGCATTGTTATTATTATCGCAAGAGCGATAAAACCTGAAACAAGTGATATCACTGTATCACTCGCAACAAGGTCATCAGAAAAGCTGTATCCTTTTTTTCTTCTTCTGAATATCTTCACAACAACTGCTCCATATCATGATGATGAACCGAGCATACACTTATGTTCGGCTCACCACCATAGTTTACACTCTAATAATTTAACGACACCTTATACTAAGGCTGTTATTAATCACTCCACATATGTATGGAGCAAATATATTTACGATCCACATATCCATGTTTCAAGATATTATCAATCAACACATCCACGGATCTCAGCGATATCCTCGATACCGTGACGTCTCATAAACTCTTCTATTCCCTTAACAATCTCAGCTGTTATGGTAGGATTTCTGAAGTTTGCAGTACCGACAGCAACCGCTGTTGCACCGGCCATGATAAACTCTATAGCATCCTCTGCCGAAGCGATTCCGCCCATACCGATAACAGGTATCTTGACCGCTCTCGACGCCTGATAAACCATTCTTACAGCGATAGGCTTGATCGCAGGACCTGAAACTCCGCCGGTCTTATTTGCAACTGCAAAACGTCTTCTTTCGATATCTATCTTCATGCCTGTAAGTGTATTTATAAGGGAAACAGCATCTGCACCGCCGGCCTCGGCAGCCTTAGCCATAACCGTAATATCGGTAACATTCGGACTGAGCTTCATAATGATCGGCTGCTTTGCCGCCTTTTTAACCGCAGAGGTTATATCATAAAGTGCATCCGGATTCTGACCGAAAGCGATTCCGCCCTCTTTAACATTCGGGCAGGAAACATTTATTTCGAGAAGGTCGGCAGGCGAATCTGCAAGCTTCTCTACAACATCAACATAATCTTCAACAGATCGACCGCAGACGTTAACGATTATCTTAGTATCCTGCTTAGCAAGGAATGGAAGGTCCCTCGAAAGAAACGTATCAATTCCGGGATTCTGCAGACCGACTGCATTCATCATACCGCTGCTTGTCTCAGCTATACGAGGTGTCGGATTACCGGCCCACGGAACATTTGCAACACCCTTGGTGGTAACTGCTCCGAGTACACTGAGATCAACAAAATCAGAGTATTCCATACCTGAACCGAAGGTTCCGGAAGCAACCGTAACAGGATTTTTCATCTTAACTCCTGCTATTTCAACTGACATATTCATCAGAGCTCCACCTCCTCAGCATCAAATACAGGTCCATCCTTACATATTCTCTTATTGTTTACCTTTGAGTGATCATCAACCTTATGACACTTTGTCACACAGGCCAGACAGGCACCCACACCACAGGCCATCCTCTCCTCAAGAGATATCTGCGCCTTGATCTTCTTCTCAAACGAATATGCACTGACACCCTTAAGCATAGGAGTAGGTCCGCAGGCATAGATCATGTCTCCGGTAATATCATATTCTCTGAGTCCATCTATAACAGTTCCTTTGATTCCGATCGAGCCATCATCTGATGTTATGTAAACTGTACTGTATTTTTCAAAATCCTCGACAAGGAAAGTATCCTTATCTCTGAATCCGAGAACAACCTTAATATTATCCTTTGAAACACCTGCAAGATTAAGAGCTTTTGCAAGATAAAGCATCGGAGGGATACCGATGCCTCCTCCGAGAAGGATGTGAACGCCTTCCGTATTAAACTTGTATCCGCCACCGAGAGGTCCTACGATCTCAACCGTATCACCGGCTTCAAGAAGCGAAAATTCCTCTGTTCCGGCACCTGCGATCCTGAAAACGATACGCATTGTCTGTGCCTCACTGTCGACATCACAGATACTTATCGGTCTCGGAAGCATTCTGCTCTTATCCTTTGAATAAAGGTCGATAAACTGTCCCGGAACAGCCTGTGAGATGACGTCTCCCACATTCAGAACGAGACTTATTATCCCCGGCTGAAGCACAGTTTTCTCAACCACTTTTGCGTTATATTTTTCTTTATCCATACTATCCTCTCTATCCCGCATAATATATACTCACTCATCGAATATACCAGACATCGTATATATACGCACTCATCGAAAACAACACCCTCATTACGTCATCCATGCCAGCGTATATTTGATTTACGACATCTGTTTATCCGCTAATATAACTATATTGTTTATTAAAGTTCAACCGCTGTTCTGATATCCTCGAGCATATCAAGTGTAGCTGCTCTTGATGCATCTGCATAGTTCTCGCTGCCGAAGTAAGCATATTTTTCATTCTTATACGCAGCGATGATTCCCCTTGAAGAGTTAACGATTGCACCAAGCTTATCCTCATTGAAGAAGGCCTTAAGATCGCTGCCCTTGCCGCCCTGAGCTCCGTAACCCGGAACAAGGATCAGAGTTCTTGGCATGATCTTTCTGAGCTTTGCACCCATTTCAGGATAGGTTGCACCGACAACTGCTCCGACATAGCTGTAGGAATCACCCATCAGTTCATCACCCCATTCACGAACCTTCTCACCGACAAGCTCGTAAAGCGGTCTGCCATCAATAAGTCTGTCCTGGAACTCACCTGATGAAGGATTTGAGGTCTTAACAAGGACAAATATACCCTTATTTCTCTCTTTGCAAACCTCCATAAAAGGCTTAACTCCGTCACTTCCGAGATATGGATTAACAGTTGCGAAATCCTCATCAAATGGTACGATTCTTTCGCCCTCAATCTCGATGCTTCCAAGATGTCCGACAGCGTATGCAGCACTTGTTGAACCGATATCTCCACGCTTAACATCACCGATTATAACAAGACCCTTTTCCTTGCAGTAATCAACCGTTCTCTTAAAAGCTGCAACTCCCGGCACACCGAACTGCTCATACATAGCTATCTGCGGCTTTACGGCTGGGATAAGATCATATGTTGCATCAACTATCCCTTTATTAAACTGAAATACCGCCTCGGCAGCAGCATCAAGTGTCTTGCCATATTCGGCAACAGCTCTTTTCATGATATGTTCCGGAATCATGGAAAGATTCGGATCCAGACCTACTACAACAGGCGCATTTTTCTTCTTTATTTCATTAATAAGTTTATTGATCATCTTCTCTTTTGACCCGCAAGTCCGGATCTCTCCTTTTTATTATATTTTCATCATTGGATTGTACCAAATAAAGCTTTTTTTTTCAAGATTTCGCTTTCCAGTATTCCAGATACTTTTTTAGATTCTTTTTTCCGATGTCTGTCACATATACCTGCCTGTCACACTCAGCAAGCGTTATCATCCTGTTCTTCCTGTCAATCTGCACTACATTACGCATATTTACAATTTCCGAACGATTGCAATAAAGCATTTCCGTCGATTCGAGATTCTTAATGAACTGTCTCAAAATATGCTTCGGAAGCGACAATTCTCCGATATCCCGAACATAGATGATATCGTATTTACTGTGTGTTTCTATCATGATGATATTTGCATAATACACCTTATAAAAAATATCATCTATAGTCACAAACATATAATCCTTATTCTTGATTTTTTCGTGTACCAGGTCCAGTTCACGCCTTAGTGCAAGTTCCGTTATATCATTTTTAAATTCATCTTTATTGATCGGATTCTCATAGAACTTATAACAATGATAATCCTTATAGATGACCAGCTGTTTATCGATCAGCTCTGAAATAACGATTATGTACGCAGAATAATACTCCTCAGTCTTTCTCAGCCAGTCGATCAGAACGAGTCCCGGTATCTCTCCGGACCCCTTCTCGATATGCAGGTCAACCACAAAGATGTCAATCTGAGACTTGGACAGTACCCTATTGACCTCTTCCAGATTACAGCACTCATATAACTGTACCCCTTTTACACAGTCGGATATGAGCTTATTCAGCATCTCTCTTCTTCTTGTAAAACCCTCAAAAACAAGAATCCTCATTGCTCTTCCCGGAAAACTGCAAAACCGGAATCCCCCTTTCCTTAGTTTTGCATTTTTTTAATATTTAATTTATCATTCTTCCATGCTTCGGCAGTTTTTATATATATCTGCATGGAGAAAGATCATATTATATCGCAAAGGGCCCAGGATAAATCCTGAGCCCATAGCTTCATTACTCTTCGCCCCCATCTTCCGGTTCATCCGGTATCTCAGGCTCAGTCGGTTCTTCTGTTGGTTCTTCTGTCGGTTCTTCCGTTGGCTCCTCAGTTGGTTCTTCCGTTGGTTCCACTGTAGGTTGCTCTGTCGGAAGCTCTGTAGGCGTCTCCGTTGGCATCTCCGTTGGAGGTGGTGTAGAAGTTGTAGCCTCGGTAGGCTTTTGCTCCTGACCATTTGTAAAGGTCGCACTTATCGTATGTCCTCTTTCAACATTTTCAAATACATACTGTTTTACTGGACCAACACTCTTTCCGTCAACCAAAACATCCTTAATGCTATATCCTGAATTTGGAACTATATAAATTGTTACTGTCGATTTCATAGGTACGGCAGCATCCTGTGATATTGTTCCGCCTTCACCGGCAGATGTCTTGATTATCGGCCTTCCGTTTTCATCAAGGCCAAGTTCCTCCTTCGAAAGATGCTTATCACATACAGTATCAAAGAAACTTTCATCATATTCGAAATCTGCTTCCTGAATCGTCTTAATTCCGGTTTCCGGATCTGTTGTTACAACATATTCCTTGGTATCCGGGCACATGTCAGTTGCTATCTTATGTGTTTCCTGACATATACTTATAGTAATATGTCCCTTACACCTGGTCTTAGGAATACTGTCTTCCGCACAAAAGTCCGTATTTGTCGGACAACCCTCTGCAGGAAGCTCGCCTGTCAGCTTACATACAGTAACAGATGTAATGCCATCCGGTCTCTCCATGATGTCCTTCTCAAGATCCCAGTTCTGCTGTTCACAGATCTTGTCCATAACATCACGCCACATATATTTGTGATAGAGCTGGTCACCCAGTCTCACATTCATATCATAACCATACCATACAGAAGCTGTATAATATGCTGTCATACCACAAAACCAAAGGTCATAGGTACTTGATGTTGTACCGGTCTTACCTGCACATACGGCACCGGTCTGCAGCCTTGCCGGAGTACCTGTACCGGAAACAACAACATCCTTCATACAGTCTATAAGCATCCATGCGGTAGTTGCCTTCATTACTCTTTTTGATCTGTTCTTCGGATTGGTATTGTCTATAACAACATTTCCGTCATGATCAATAACCTTAGAGTAAAATACAGGTCTTATGTATTCACCGCCATTTGCGATAGCCGCATAGGCTGCTGTGATCTCAAGATTGGTTACACCGTAGGTCAATCCACCGAGAGCAAGTGACTGTGTTATATCAGATACCACAGAACCGCTGCTCCATACCTCTTCATCAACAAGTGTTGTAAAACCAAGATCATTTACATGTTCGAAGCATTTAAGAGGTGTAACAAGCGTAAGTGTCTTAACGGCAATGATATTCATGGAATCCCTGATACCATCTCTTATCGAAGCATCACCTCTGTAGCCTCCGTACCAGTTAGAAACCTGTCCGGTTCCGTCGGCATATTCATACGGCTCATCCTTCTGAGTAAATGCAAGATTTCCGCCCTCTTCAAGATAAGGCATGAATGCTGCAAGCACCTTAAAGGTTGAACCCGGCTGTCTCATACCCATCGTAGCTCTGTCGAAGGTAAGGTCTCCTGATTTCTCACCTCTTCCTCCAAATACAGCCTTCACATAACCTGTGTGCTGATCTATAACCGTGATAGTTGCCTGCGGCTGAGGAGAAACCGTAAAATTTTCAGCATCAAATACTGCTCCGGTCTTATCGATCATAGCCTCCATAAATCTGTTGGCTGCTGATCTTGCTGTTTCCTTACTGCTGTATATATTATTATATGTCGGATCTCCCGTATCATCACGATAGTATTCAAGAAGATCGTTTGTATCATAGTTATATAAGGTGACACCATCTGTCCCTCTCAGAGTCAGAAGATACTCCAGACCGACGGCAGTACTGTCGCCATAATTATCAGGATCATTAAGGACCGAATCGCATATTCTCTGGATCGATCTGTCCTGAGTAGAATATATCGAATAACCTCCGGTATAAAGCTCGGTATAAGCCTCAGCCTCGCTCATTCCATACATTTCCATAAATTCCTTGGTGAGTTCCTTTATGATCTCATCCGTGAAATATGAATTGTAGGAAGCGTTATCATCCTTAACCTTCTTAACGGCTTTGATCCTTTCATATACAGGATCATCAAGGCACTCCTGATACTGTGCTTCGTCTATATAGCCAAGCTCCTTCATCTTCTTAAGAACGAGCTTTCTTCTCTTGGCATTTTCCTCAGGGAACTGTGTCGGATCGTACAGATAAGGATTCTGAGTGATACCAGCGATAACGGCAGCCTCAGATACCGTAAGTTTATCAACCTTCTTATCAAAATAACTCTCTGCCGCAGCCTCAACGCCATTAACACCGTTTCCGAGATAAATAGTATTCAGATAATACTCAAGTATCTGCTTCTTGGTGTATTTCTTCTCAAGTTCGACAGCCAGCGACTGTTCCTGAATCTTTCTTTCGACCGTCTGAAGGAAGGTCGTTTCATCTGCACCGACATTAAATACATGGTTCTTGATGAGCTGCTGAGTAATGGTACTCGCACCTTCATCAAATTTTCCTGCAAGCATACGTACGGAAACACGAAGGATACCTCTGATATCGATACCGTTATGCTCCCAGAATCTCTCATCCTCTATCGCTACAAAGGCATTGATAAGATCCTTCGGTATCTCATCATAGTAAACGTAAACTCGGTTGAAATTAACCTTCGAGAGTTCCGTATTTACCGTTCCGTTCGTGTTATAAATAGTACTCTTAAAGCCCTTAGGCTTTATACTTATCTTATTGATATCAGGGGAATTATCAAGAATTCCCTTCATCATTCCGAAGCCTGCTCCGGCTGCTACTACTACGAGAAATACAAATGCTACAAGTACAAGCTTAAAAAGATTTATAAAAAGCTTTCTTGAATATCTCTGTGATTTCGATACAAGTTTTTCCTTTATTTTTTCAGCACCATGCTTACTGTATATCACTTTTTTTCCTCCCGTGTCAGCCCGAAGTAAATGCTCCGGACATGCAGCTTAACTGATATATTCATTATTCCATATCATCCTTCTGCATTACATACAGAGACATTATAACAATATCGCCACTCTTTTACAAGTGGCGATATCTTAAAGATGTATGAACGATAAATACCATTCAAACATTATTTATTGAGTTTTCTTTTACGCCCGATGACTAAGCATATACCTGCTGCCGACATAAGCATTATCAGCATGAATGGTGTAGTCTGAGTCGTGTCGTCAGTCTTTACTACAGTTGTCCCTTCCGTTGTAGTCTCTGTAGTATTTTCTGTAGTTACTGTAGTTGCGATCCAGTATTCTTCTTCTGTTGTATGTCCTGCAGTAACTGTACATGTAAGGATTTCATCCGTTGTGACACTATAGCCTTCCGGAACCTTCCTGATGATGATGGTATATCCACCAAGAAGAGTATCCGTAAGTGTGATCCTGCCATTTTCATCAGTAATATACGTTACTACTGTACCGTCAGGATATGTAACTTCAATCTCAGCACCCGGAACCAGTCTGTTAGTTCCCTCTTCGTAAACCGTGATAATGAGATTGCCGTGTTCATCAGTAGTTTCTTCTGTCGACACAGTCGTATCCTCTGTTGACTCTGATGTATTCTCTGTTGTTTCCGAAGTATCTTCTGTTGTTTCTGATGTATCCTCTGTTGTTTCTGATGTATCCTCTGTCGACTCTGAAGTGTCTTCTGTTGTTTCTGATGTGTCTTCTGTTGTTTCTGATGTGTCTTCTGTTGTTTCTGATGTGTCTTCTGTTGTTTCTGATGTGTCTTCTGTTGTCTCTGAGGTGTCCTCTGTCGTCTCTTCATCAACAGGATTCTCAACTGTATTGAGCGTAAACTCAGGATCATTGCCAACCTTAACAGTTGCTGTTTCTCCGCCGTTTACAACCTTTCCCGAACCGCCATTTGATATAAGTGCGCCCTTCAACACCTTAACCGTAAGCGTTACACTTCCCTCTTCACCATCCGGTACATCCGTCAGATTCCAGGTAACCGTATGTGTCTTCTTATCATAAGAACCATTGTCCGATGCACTTACGAATTCAACATTCTCATCAAGTTTATCCTTGATGACGATATCACTAAATACATCACGATAATTCTTATAAGAGATCTCATAGGTTATCTCATCTCCGACCTTTACGCTTCCGAGAGTACCGGTTCCTTCAAATGGAGCCACTTCCTTCTTGACAGGATTATCAGGCACCGGATTCAAAACTATATTTACGGTGTATTCGCTGTCATTACCAACCTTGACTGTTGTTTCATCACCACCGTTGATAACAAAGCCCGAACCGCCCTGTGACTCAAGAGCAGTTTCAAGTACCTCTACCGTAAGTTTTACAGTACCTACCTCGCCTGCAGGAACATCACTTAATGTCCATGTCACGATACCGCCTGCACCGTTTTCATCATCTGTAAGCTCGCCGTCGTTAGATGCGCTGACAAATCTTACATTTTCATCCAGAGTATCCGTTATAACCACATCTGCCGCAACATTCTTATAGTTCATATAAGAAATCTCATAGCTTATCTGATCTCCCGGCTTTACAGGTCCGAGATCAAATGCGCCTTCATACGGAGAAGTTTCTACCTTCAACGGTAATTCAGGAACCGGATTTTCAACCGTATTCAGATTATACTCAGCATCGTTGCCAACCTTTACGGTTGCTGTCTTGCCTCCGTTTGTAACCTTGCCCGGTCCGTCATTTAAGGTAAGCGCTCCATCAAGAACCTTAACCGTAAGAGTAACCTTGCCTTCTTTTCCGGCTGCAACATCATCTAACGTCCAGATAACCGTATTATCAAGGTTATTATAAACTCCGCCATTCGAAGCCTTAACAAATTCTACATTGTTATCA
>CAMNMC010000038.1 GCA_946544235.1 uncultured Lachnospiraceae bacterium
GGCTGTCCGAACTGCGGCTGTCCGAATTGAGGCTGGCCGTTCATCATTCCGTCCATATTCATCGGGCCGTTCTGCGGCGGCATCGGCTGGCCAAACTGTGACTGGTCGAACTGCGGCTGTTCAAATGACGGCTGACCGAATTGTGGCTGTCCAAGCTGTGCTTGTGCAGGCTGTGACTGACCATACTCAGCCTGATCGTTCATCCTTCCACTCTGTGCCTCTGTCTCTTCAACCTTTTGCCCTGCCTGTTCTGTCTGTGATTCCTGTGACTGACCGCAATGGATGCAGAATCTGTCATCATCATTCAACTCTTTACCACAATATAAACAAAACTTCATAAAAATACCTCTCTGACCATACCACAGATATAAGTCTCCATCTTAAAAAGACATATAATAATTTTACTCTTTTATCTTATTCACTGTCAATTATCTGTTTGATCTAACTGACGTCCAATTCAGGCATATATCATATATTAATTGACATATACATCCACTCTTCCATCATCCATCAATCATCCGTCAGTTGACTGATACCCCTTATATCCGGTTCAGCCATCATCGAGTAATTCGTATGATAGATTACATATCCCGGATTGGCATGCGGCGGCTTCTTCAGATTTCTTCTTTCAGTGTAATCAATCTCAACCTTTGGCGCATCCTTGCCTGAAGAATAATATGCCGCCAGTCTTGCTGCCTCCTCGTAGGTTCTGTCCGGTATATCCTTTTCATCCTTCTTCTTCACTATTACATGAGAGCCCGGCATCTTCTTGGCATGAAACCACATATCCTCCTTGCCGGATATTTTAAAGGACAGCTCATCATTCTGAATATTATTTCGACCGACATACATATCATAACCATCGGATGAAATAAAATGCAGCGGCTTCGATCTCTGAACGAGCTTCGTCTGTCCGTTCTTTTTCTGCCCGGAAAGCTTCATGCTCTTACCCAGCTTTGCATAACCGGTCTGCACAAGCTCAAGCCTTATATCAGCGAGCTCCTCCTCCGTCTCTGCAAGTGCAAGCTCTGTCTGAACAGATCTTAAGTAATCCAGTTCCGCCTTCGTCTCCTCTATCATTCCCGAAAGGAAATCATAGGTTCTCTTTTTCTTATTGTATTTAGTATAATATTTTACACTGTTCTCCGACGGCGTCAGCATCTCATCAAGCGGAATGGTTATTTCGTTACCGTCATAATAGTTCGTGCAGACAAGTTTCTTATCGCCCTTTGATGCACTGTAGCCATATGTATTTATCAGCTCACCGTAAATACGGTATTTTTCTCTGTCCTCGGTGTCACTCAGCTGATCCCTCTGAAGATCGTATTTACGCGCCGCTCTCTCAACCGCATTCGAAAGAAGGTGTCTTAAATCAGCAGACCTTGTACTTATTCGATTCTTTGCTGCCTTAGTCCTGTAGAAGCAATGGATCATTTCGGAAGAGCTGCTGAACTCCCTGCTCTCATCACCCGCATAAAGCTTAAGCGGAAATACCGCAAATTCCACCGGATTGTCACTTTCATAATAAATGATCGGCTGATAGTTTCCATCAACAATAATATTTCTGATACCCAGGAAACTATTCCAGATTCTGTTTATCTCATCACCTGTCAGTTCAGCAACCGGTTTCTTTGATTCCACTCCCGCACGAAGGCATATTTCCTCTGCAACAACAGGTGAGAAACCATTCAGGGAAGTATATACAGCCTTGACCGCTGCCCCCTTCTTAGCGGACAGTGCCGCCCTGAAGCCTTCATCGGTTATCTCCAGCGGATCACTTTTACCTTCAGCCGGCGGATATATATACTCTCTTCCCGGAAGCACCTCTCTGACCGAGCTCACATCACTCGGTATTCTCTTAATACTGTCAAGCACCCTGCCATCCTTATCGACAAGGATGATATTGCTGTGTCTACCCATGATCTCTGTGATAAGCCGCTTCTCCTCAATATCTCCCATCTCGTTTCTATGCTCGATAACGATCTCAACTATTCTCTCAAAGGAAGGCTGTCTGATGTCGATTATCCTTCCGTTACCGATATATTTTCTGAGAAGCATACAGAAATTAGGCGCTGTAAGAGGCGCCGTTTTATTTTCATCTGTTATATAAATAAGCGGCAGTGAGGCATCTGCCGTTATGATAAGCTTCACATTTTCACTGCCCTTTATCGTAAGATAAAGCTCCTGATCATCCGTCTGCTGTATTTTTGATACTCTTCCGCCAAGCAGTTTGCCGCGAAGCTCTTTAACTATACTGTTTATTGTTATTCCATCGTAAGCCATTATTAAACCTCATCTATCCTGACCATCCGAATTATATCCACCCGGATATTCATCCTGCCATATCGCAGTTATTTAGAAATCGCTATACTGGCATAACAAACGCCATCTGTGAAACAGACGGCGTTGTCATAGTCAAAACTCTTTTATTCTACAGTTCATTGTACATCTGCTCATATATCTTAGCAGAAGTATCCCAGCTGTAATTCTGTTCCATAGCATGCTTCTGAAGCTCAGCCCATGCATTCTTGTCATCGAAGAATACCTTCTTTGAGTAGTTGATTGTATTCAGAAGATCAAATGCATCATAGTTGGCAAATGAGAAGCCTGTACCTGTTCCGTCGTACTCATTGTATGGTATAACAGTATCCTTCAGACCGCCTGTTTCTCTGACGATCGGAAGTGTACCATAACGGAGAGCCATAAGCTGTGTAAGTCCGCAAGGCTCAAACCTTGAAGGAACAAGCATCGAATCGCAGGATGCATATATCCTGTGAGACAGATCATCACTGAAATAAATATTTGCAGATATTTTTGCAGGATGTATGCCCTGATAATATCTGAACATATCCTCATAACGTCTGTCGCCGGTTCCGAGAACCACAAGCTGTGTACCATCGGTCATGATATCATTCATGATGCGGTCGATAAGGTCGAGACCCTTCTGGTCGGTAAGTCTTGATACAAGACCTATCATGTAAGCATTCGGATCCTCCGGAAGACCAAGCTCTCTCTGAAGAGCAAGCTTATTTGTAACCTTATCGGTCTTATAATTATCTATATTATAGTTCTTAAATATCTTTCTGTCCGTATTCGGATCCCATACCTGATAATCGATACCGTTAACGATACCCCAGAGAGACTGCCATCTTGCTCTGAGAAGTCCGTCAAGTCCTTCGCCGTAATATGGTGTCTGAATCTCCTGAGCATAGGTATTTGAAACTGTCGATATCTTGTCTGCATAAACAAGACCGCCCTTGAGCATACTGCCGTCCTTGTCTATCTCAAGCTTATCAGGTGTGAAGAGATAGCCCGGAAGTCCGGTGTATTCCATAAGTGTCTTGATATCCCATCTTCCCTGGAACTGAAGGTTATGAATAGTCATAACCGACTTCATGTTGCTGTAAAAAGGATTGCTGGCAAACAGTGTCTTAAGATATACAGGAACCATTCCTGACTGCCAGTCATGACAGTGAACGATATCCGGCTGGAAACCTACACTAGGAAGGATTGACAGAGCAGCTTTGCTGAAATAGCAGAACTTCTCGATGTCCCACTTTGTATCGCCATAAATATTAAAGCCATTGAAATAATACTCATTGTCGATAAAATATACCGGAACTCCTTCATACTCCAGATACATTACTCCGACATACTGCTGCTTCCAGCCGATGTCCATCTGGAAATGAGTGATATATTTCATCTTACTCCTGTATTTTTCAGGAAGACACATATAATTTGGCATGATGATCCTGACATCATACTCTTTTCTATTAAACTTCTTAGGAAGCGTTCCAACAACGTCGGCGAGACCTCCTGTTTTGATAAAAGGAACACATTCAGAAGCAATATAAGCTATTCTTTTCATTTGCAACCCTCCAGGTTTTATTGTGGTTTTTTCTCCATGTCAAATGACATAAACAGTACTTGTTTCCCCAAACAATTCTGTTCAAAATACATTTTAACCCAACATATCTATTATAGCATAATCACGTTTTTTCTTCAACGGAAACTATAGTACTTCACCATATCTGCAATTAATGAATTTCTTGATCTCTTCAACGCAGCCGCTGATGCCGAAACGTTCCGTACTGAGGGAAATATCATAGTATCTGGCATTCTTCCAGTCATGTCCTGTGTAATATTTGTAATAATCCGCTCTGTGCCTGTCACGGCTGTTTATGTAAGAGATCAGCTCCTTCTCAGGCATATCATGAACATAGGAGATCCTTCTCGCACGATACTCGATCGACGCATGGATAAATACACTTACGGTATCATCCCTGTCCTTAAGGATATAATTTGAACATCTTCCTACGATAACGCACGGCTCTTTATCGGCAAGCGCTCTGATGATCTCAGACTGATATTCGAAAAGATCCTTCATAGAGAGAAAATCATCACTTTCCTTTGGTAGCTCCTCTCCCTCATGGCCTGCATACTGAACCTTTGCAACATTAAAAAGAGAGGTACCCTTGATCCTGTCATCATGGGCAACATGATTGTCTCTCATATTCTTACTGTCAGAAACAAGCTGGAACATCTCGCTGTCGTAGCAGTTGATACCAAGTTCCTCGGCAAGCCTTTTGCCAACCTTAAGCCCACCCGAACCATGTTCTCTGGCGATAGTAATGATAACCTTCTTCTTCATAGAAACCTCCCTCTACATCAGATACTTAGCTCCGCATTTCTCAATGCAGGCTCTCGTCAGAACATTCAGTGCATCAATATAATAATCTCCGCCCAGTTCATAATTTACATTGAAAACCGAAAGCTCGGTGCAGGCAAGAATAACAGCCTCACAGCCACGGTCTCTGAGAGGTGCAACCACCTCCATAAATTTATGCCTGTCGCCCTTCTCACCGGCTTTGATCTCGTCATAAATGATGGACATAACCTTCTTCTGACCTTCTTCATCCGGATAAACAGTTTCGATACCGTGAGTCCTGAGAGCCCTTCCGTACATATCATTCTGAACTGTTCCGTCAGTAGCCATTACCCCAACCTTCTTAACATGACGAGCCGCTGCATAAGCAGCTGTCTCCTCGATCATATTTATGAAACCGCCGTCAGTCAGTTCATTAAACTTATCCGCAAAGAAGTGACAGGTGTTGCATGGAACTGCAAAATATTCGCAGCCTGCGCCCTTAAGCATCTCTATATCCTTCTTCAGAATATCCCAGAGATAATCCTGCTTTCCGCAGAGTATGCATTCCGTCCTGTCCGGTATTGTTGCATGCGAGAAGATCACGATATCCAGGTGATCCCTGTCTCCCGAAACCGCAGTTTTCTCGATGATCTTTTTATATAATATTTCCGTTGCCTCGGGACCCATACCCCCGAGTATTCCAAGCATTTTTCTGTCCATGGTTCCTGTTCCGTTATAATAAATTGACATATGATGAAAAAGCCCATATGTCTATATGTTTCTCTCGAAGAATTATTGATATTTATATCCCTGTTCTTAAAGCTCGACAACTCTTCAGATTCACATAATCATAATATCATAATTTTTCAAATATAACAAATCCAACAAGCTAAAAATTGATAATAAATGTCTCTTCTCTGCTATGATTATTCCCGAAACAATGCTCGTCATAATAATCGTCATGCTTAACGTATTTTCTGCCCTTATATCTGCCCAGTTCTCCCTGACTGTCCGGAGCATTCTGATACAGTTTTTTCATGATGCCGGCCGCAGGCACAGCCGCATGAACCGCATACGGAAGCTTACTCTTCTCATAAACCTCTGCCGCCCTGTCTAAGCTGTATGAAGAAAAGGTTGTGATCACTTTTACGGGTATTCCACGTCTCATGAGTCATAAGCTTTCCGGTCTTTTTCGCAAAACAATAACTGCATGACGCCTGACACGCCATGGTCGGAAGTATCATGAAGTTAGTTATTCTCAAATACATATTTCTAATCAATCCACCACTCAGGAGTAATATTCCCAAGCCTGATGGTCCGTCCTGTACTATAATCAGCCATTATCTCAATATCATGATATCTTCCCGGCATGAGCTGAACCATAAGCTCTCTGCAGGCTCCACACGGAGCGCCCTTGCCGCTTGGCGAGATACAGAGAACCTTGTCGATCTCATATTCTCCATTAGTTATCATATTAAATATTGCATTTCTTTCTGCGCATATTCCAAGTGTTGAGCATGTGTCGATGCACACTCCGGTGTATATTTTTCCCGATTTTGAAAGCACCGCTGCCGATACCTCTCCGCAGGTCACATAGTCTGAGATTACCTTTGCTCCGAGTACCTTTTCTGCCGCCTCATGCATTTCTATCCATATCTTGTCCATTATATATTTCCTCCATTTAATCTTTTATTCATCTTTTTAACATTTGTTATATTTCTGTCTTTTTATACTATGTTATCATTATGACGGTATATTTATTATAGGTCAACTCAAATTCAAGAAAACAGGCAGAAACCCGGTTTCTGCCTGTTTTTTTTATATTACTGTTTACTTATTTGCGGCGTCATACTCCACCATGAAATTCTTAACGTAATCCGCATCGGAGGTACACTCGATATACTCTCTTCCGATCTTCTGTCTGGTCTCATCACCCTTGCCTGTGATCAAAAGTATAGTTGGCTCTGTGCACTCGAATATAGCCTTATGGATGGCCTCTCCTCTGTCCTCTATCATCTCATAAGGACAGTTACCTGCAGCCTCAACATACTGTGCGATATCCTTCGATATCTGCTCCACCGGCTCCTCTCCCGGATCCTCGGCTACAAGATAAATCTTGTCTGAGTATTTCCCTGCGAGAGTTCCGATATCACGACGTCTGAGATATGACTTATATCCCGGACATCCGAATATTGTTACAACCTTCCTTCCCGGATATTCCTTGAAGGTCGACTCATAAAGTCTCTCAAACGAAAGCTTGTTATGCGCATAATCTACTATCGCATAAACCTTGTCGTCCGCCGTCTTGAAGAGCTCCATACGTCCCTTTGAACGCGCCTTCTTTAAGCCCTCGTATATATATTCTTCTGGAACATTATAAGCATTTGCAACGCAGATGGCAGCAAGTGCGTTCTGAACATTAAACAGTCCCGGCATCGTCAGCTCAAACTCTCTGTCAAAGCGGTCACATCTGACCTTGAAGAAGATTGAATCGCCGACCTTTCTTATATCATAACCATAAATATCACAATCAGGCTGAGTACCGAAGGTATAAACCTCTTCCGCATCCTTTGACGCTTCCCTGATCCTGTCAAAATGCTCCGTATCAGGGCAGATATAAGCCTTCTTAACCTGCTTAAAGAACTTAAGCTTAGATGTGAAATAATCCTCAAAATCCGGATGCTCTATCTCACTGATGTGATCCTCGGAAATATTCATGAAAACACCGACATCAAACTTAACAAGATTAACTCTGTCATATTTCAGTGCCTGTGATGAAACCTCCATGGTAAAATAATCTATTCCCGACTTAACCGCATTATTGAAATGCGAGAAAAGTTCGATTGATTCAGGCGTTGTGATATGTGATTCATAATTCATTACTCCGTCATATGTATCTATTGATGAAGCAATCGCCGTCTCCTTCTTGCCCAGAGACTCCTGATACATATCAATGATTGTCTTAAAATAATACGCCGTTGTAGACTTGCCCTTGGTTCCCGTAAGACCGGTCAGGTTAAACTTCGAAACCGGATCATCATAGAAAAGGATTGCCAGATACGGCATGGCCTTTCTGATATCACTTACGATAATATGAGGTGCTTTTGCGGCTGGATACTCTGTCTCACTGATATAAACTGTTGCGCCCTTCTCTATCGCAGAGTGCAAATATTCCTCCTTAAAAGCTGCTCCTTTACAGACAAACAGTGTCCCCGGTACGGCTTCCTTCGAATCATATGTCAGCCCCTCAACAAGGCTCTCCTCCTCACAATTATCCGAAATATAAAGCCCTGCTTCTTTGATTGATTCAATATATTCTTTTATACTATGCATAATATGCTCCTATATCTATATATTCTATCCATAAACAGCCGGGCAGTGCTGCCCGGCGTCCGCTTATAACCATTTAATTATAATACTTCTTATATTTCGAATAATGACTCACATGCTGCTTCAGCATCCTGAGAGTCCTGTGAGGCTTCAGATCGCCCTTCATAAATACAGGATTAACGAACTTTCCTTCACGAAGCAGCTTCTTCAGCTTCTTCTTATTCTCCGGATCCTTGACATATTTCTTGGCAACCGGCTTTGGAACAACCAGCCAGAGATGTTCCTTCTTTGCAGTGGCGAACGGAAGTTCCCTGCCATGGATGTATTCCTCTACGAAATACCTTGCTACGTTGAAGCCCGAACCGGTAACATAGAAGTTTGATCTTCCCTGACGTGTATTTATCTCAAAGAATTTATATTTATTATCACGTGAATCATATTTGATATCAAAGTTTGAGAAACCGATGTAATGAAGATCCTCAAGAAGATTCTTAACCTTCTTCATCAGCTCCTCCTGCGGCTCGGTGATGATGACTGCATGATTGCCCTTTCCGTGAGGAGTATGCTCCTCAAGAAGAACGTGTCCGAGGCACATCATCTTAACCTTACCGTTATGATCAGAATAAGAGGTCAGAACTCTCATGTATTCATCATTACCCGGAATCATATCCTGAATGATGAGTGAGTCCTCATAGCCTGCACCATAGATGTCATTTATTACCTTAACAAGCTCGTCTCTGTCGCTGATGGTATAAACCTTCTCCTGCGTCGGAAACTCATGTTCCCAGTAATTGATTCCGTTTGAAGGCTTCAGAATAACGGGGAATATAAATGGAAGTTCATTCGGAAGGCTGTCACCGTCTCTGTAAACAAGCGTACCCGGATAATCAATACCATGCTTCTCACAGAGCTTGTAGAAAAGCTCCTTCTGCTGAAGGCTGTTCATAAGCTCAAAATCAATATATGGCGCAACAGCATTTTCCGGAAGTTCATTCTTATGCTTACTTATAAGTGCAACATAAGAATCACCGCAGCCGATGGTAAGAACCTTCTTGTCCTTATGCTCCTTACAGAAATTCCTTACCGTATCCAGAAAGACCTCATCTGTATCTATTGCCTTATTTGCCGTGTAAACAGTTATCTTACTTCCAAAGCTCGGACCGGTTGCGAACTTTCCGAAAACGTATGATCTAACTTTATATGCCTCATAGAAGGCTCTCGCAACACTGTAGGTATTGATATCCCCTCCGAAGAGCATCGGGATAAATTCTTCTTCTCTGAACTCCATATTCCTGCCACCTCTTTATGATTTCCGGCATGCCTATGCCGACATTTTTACTGCTCATCATGTCATGTTATATTTCCAAAACACGAAAATACACATACCATGTTCATACACAAATAGTAATTATAGCATCTTCATTCAAACAAGTGAAGAGTTTTCTAAACCCAGCCATCTTCACCGGCATCATATTCCTCCGGAAAACCATCCCCCGAATAGCTGTAATCAGCAGGGAACCCATCTTCGTCAGAGGCTTCATACGCTTCGGGAAGATCATCAAACGAATCATCATAGTCTTCCGAAGCTTCATCATATTCTTCGGAAACCTCATCCTCATCCCGGGAATCGGTCTCGTAGATCTTCTCTTCCTCTTCACCCTGAATATAATATGCGACATCATCAATGGTCTGTTCGTCATCTATGAACATTTCAAAATACATCTTTTCAACATTGGACAGAGTCAGTCTGTATGTCTTCTTCTTTCCGCCGAAGAGTCTGTTCTTCTTTAACTCTTCGTGCTTTGACATGTATTTTACATCGTCAAGATATACAACATCGATACGGCTTACATAGGCAACGATCAGATACGAATCCGTGACAAATATATTGTCGCTCTGATACAGAAGCTTATTCTTCATCTCATAATCCAGATCAGCAACAACACTTTTAACATTACCGAAACGTTTCAGTTCTCTCGCCTGCTTAAGTATCTGTGGTCTGTAAAATGCGATCAGAATATATAGTCCCAACATGATCAGAGATGCAATAAGCGCATAATACACGATCTTAAGTATCCTGATCCACATTTCCGGAAATCTCAGCTGGTCAAGTACATATATACTTGAAGCCTCTCCATCCGTATGCTCCATAAGTCCCAGTGTTTCCGCATATTCACTGACAATATATCCAGCTGTCAGTTCATCCTTAACGATACGAAACTTAACCGTAAATGCAGTTCCTTCCGCTGCCTCCCTCACTCTCTCGGACATATCATTATCAAGCAGGTACAGACTGATCCTGCCATTATTGAAACTATAAAAATAGCTTCCGAGTTTTTTATCCTTGGATATATAATCAAAACCGCTGTAAACAAGATCTGATATTCTGAGTCTGACATTAACCTTGCCGAGAGTATAGAACTCCTCTGCAGCCCCTATATCTTCCATATCATAGACTTTTGCATCATCCATCTTTCGCATATGAGACACAGAAAGAAATGCAGCCGATATTATCAGAGCAAGCGGTATGGCCATGAGGATCAGATTCCTCACAAGCATTTTTGTAAATCTTTTATTTTTCATCTATAGCCTCTAAAAGAATATCAATTCTTTTTATCCAAAAGCTTAACCAGATTCAGCCTGAGAGCATTTGTTACAACGCAGAAGCTTGACAGGCTCATTGCTGCCGCTCCGAACATCGGACTGAGTTTCCATCCTAATATCGGATAATACAGCCCTGCCGCAAGCGGAATACCTATAGTATTATATATAAATGCCCAAAACAGGTTTTCATGTATATTCTTAAGCGTTGCACGACTCAGCTTAACAGCCGATGCAACATCCATCATATCACTTTTCATAAGGACAACGTCGGCCGCATCAATTGCTATATCCGTTCCTGCCCCTATGGCAATACCGATATCCGCCCTTGTAAGTGCCGGTGCATCATTTATACCATCACCGACCATTATCACTCTGTTACCGGATTCCCTCAGTTTTCTGATAACCTGTTCCTTACCGTCCGGAAGCACATCTGCGATAACCTCATCAACACCCGCCAGTCTTCCGATCGCTTCAGCAGTTCTCCTGTTATCACCTGTCAGCATGATGACTCTAATGCCCATATCCTTAAGCCTTTTTAACGCTTCATTACAATCATCCTTAATGGTATCTGCCACCGCCAGCATACCTATTACATTACCTGAAGAAGCAAAAAATACAGGTGTCTTTCCTTCCTTCGCAAACTCCTCGGCCTTAGCTGTGAATTTCGGAGATATAGTCGCATATTTTTTTATAAAATCCGCATTTCCTCCGAAAAACTTCTGATACATTACCAAACCGGATATACCATTTCCCGGATGAGTCTTAAATTCACTTACATCAAAATAATCTGCCGGTGCAGCATGTAATCTTTCATTACCATAAGTCACTATTGCTTTTGCTATCGGATGTTCGCTCCTGGCCTCTATTGAGCAGCACATTTTGACGAAACTGTCCTCATCAACACCGGTTTCCACGAAAATATCTGTTACAGAAGGATCACCCTTAGTTATTGTACCAGTCTTGTCAAGAACAACCACATCCGCTTTACCGGTTTCTTCAAGTGAAACCGCGGTTTTAAAAAGGATGCCATTCTTCGCACCGACACCATTTCCGACCATTATGGCCACAGGTGTTGCAAGTCCCAGAGCACACGGACATGAAATAACAAGAACCGAAATTGCCCTTGCCATGGCAAAGCCGACCGCACTTCCGGTAATCATCCAGACAGCAAAGGTTATTGCTGCAATACCTATAACAACCGGTACAAATATACCTGAAACCTTATCCGCTATCTTGGCCACAGGCGCCTTGGTTGAAGCTGCTTCGCTGACCATACTTATGATCTGAGAAAGTGTTGTATCTCTTCCGACTCTCTCGGCCCTGCACTTCACAAAGCCCGACTGATTGATGGTTGCCGCATAAACCTTATCCCCTGCAGTTTTATCAACAGGTATACTTTCACCGGTAAGTGCCGACTCATTTACTGCACAGTCTCCTTCGATAATTATGCCATCAACAGGAACACTTTCACCGGATCTGACAACAAATATATCACCTACAGCAACTTCATCGATTGAAACAGTTTTCTCCTCATTATCTCTGATCACGACAGCCGTTTTAGGTGCAAGCTTCATAAGCCCCTTAAGTGCATTTGTGGTCTTACCCTTGGAATAGGCCTCAAGAAGCTTTCCGACTGTGATAAGCGTGAGTATCATTGCTGCCGATTCAAAATACAGGTCATTCATATAATCGCTGACCTTAGCTGTATCGCCCTTATTCGACGCATTATTCATTAGAAAAAGAATTACCGTACTGTAGCAGAAGGATGCAGCAGACCCAAGCGCTACAAGTGTATCCATATTTGGCGCTCCTCTGAAAAGTCCCTTAAAACCGGACGTAAAAAATCTCTGGTTGATCACCATTACGATTGCAGCAAGGATCATTTCGACGAGACCCATGGCTGTGTGATCATCCTCCAGCCATTTCGGAAGAGGAAACGAGAACATCATATGGCCCATGGATATATACATAAGCACAAGAAGAAAACCAAGCGATACGAACAGTCTCTTCTTTAGAGCAGGCGTTTCCGTATCTCTCAGTGCCTCTTCCTCTGCGGCATATAAACCGCCTTTCACACTGCCCTCATCCGCTGCCGCTCCGGCGCCCTTATCCTTCCTTGGCTGCATCAGCTTTGCTTTATAACCTGCATCCACGACAGCTTTGATTATGCTTTCGCTCGATGCCGTTCCTTCAACTCCCATTGAGTTGGTGAGAAGATTTACCGAGCATGAGCTGACACCTTCAACCTTCGATACTGCCTTTTCAACTCTCGCCGAGCAGGCAGCACAGTGCATACCTTTTACTGAATATTGTTCCATTTTACACTCCGATCACGTCTCAATCCCCGCAAACTGAGTCATATATAATTTATAATAATTTCCTCTCTTTTCCAGCAGCTCATCATGTGAGCCTGATTCAATTATGTGTCCCTTATCCATAACTACTATCATATCTGCATCACGGATCGTCGAAAGGCGGTGAGCTATGATAAGACTTGTTCTGTTCTTCATCAGTCTTACCATTGCGTTCTGGATATGCTTCTCTGTTCTTGTATCCACGCTTGAGGTTGCTTCATCCAATATAAGAATCTTTGGATATGAAAGAAAAGCTCTTCCGATAGTAACCATCTGTCTCTGTCCCTGCGACAGATTTGCGCCTGCCGATGCCAGATAAGTATCATACCCCTCCGGAAGCCTTTCTGCAACCTTATATACATGAGAAAGCTTCGCCGCTTCAACCATTTTTTCGTCAGAAATCTCCTCATCGGCATATTTCATATTGTTACGAAGAGTATCCGAAAAAAGTACCGAATCCTGCAGAACGATTCCTACCGAATCACGCAGAGTCTCAGCAGAAATATCCTTGATATTTCTTCCGTCAACCGTTATCTCACCACTGTCAATATCATAGAATCTCATAAGGAGATTAACTATGGTTGTCTTGCCACTGCCGGTCGAACCAACCAGCGCGATCTTCTTTCCTGCCTCGATCTTAAGACTGAAATCATTTATAACCTTCTGTCCCGGAACATATGAGAAGTCCACATTTTTAAACTCGATTACACCCTCCGAGATCACGAAATCCTTATCTCCGCTCTTATCCTCATCGGTCTCATCAAGTATCGTAAATATTCTCTCAGCACCGGCTATGGCTGTTTCAATCTGACCGTAAAGCTGAGCCAGCTCATTGATAGGTCTCGAAAACTGCTTAGAGTAAATAATGAAAGCTGATATCACGCCAACCGATATATCTCCTCTGACGGCAAACCAGGCACCAAAAGCAGCAACAATAACAAAAGAAATATTACTGATGGTATTCATCACCGGCCCCATGGCATTACCGATTATATCAGCGATAATACCGGTTTTAGTCATCACATCACTGGCCTTTTCAAAGTTCTCTATCGTCTCCTCCTGAAGATTATACGCAGTAACGGTTTTAATATCCGTAACCTTCTCTTCAACTATACCGTTCAGTTCGCCGAGGAGTATCTGCCGCTTCAGATAAAGCTTTCTCATATAATGAGACATAACCTTGGTGGTAATAACAGTCAGAATTACCGTCGTACATGTCAGAAGTGTAAGCGGAATACTGAAGGTCAGCATTACTATAAGCGTTCCGACCAGTGTCAGTATTCCCGAAAAAAGTGACGAAAGTGACTGGCTGATAACATTTGATACATTTTCTGCATCATTGGTCATACGGCTCATTATATCGCCATGTGAATGAGTATCAATATAAGCTATCGGCAGATTGATTATTTTATCAAACAGATCATTTCTCAACCTGTCAATTATCCTTGCTGACAGCTTTGCGGATATAAATCCCTGAAGCAGCGTTGCAACACCATGAATTATGTATGTCACCAGGATTATGATGAGCAGCTGCGGTATCCTTCCAAACTTTCCTTCAACGAGATCATCGATTGCTTTACTCTGAAAGCCCGGTGCAAGTACACTTGCAACAACCGTGATTATTACCACGATTGCAAGGATTATTACAGAGGCGATCTCCGGTCTGAAGAATCTGACAAGCCTCCTCAGTGTTTTACCGCGGTCTGCCGCCTTCTCAACGGGAGCTCCCATATTTCCGGGACGGTTTCCCGGTCTGAAGCCTCTTTCTATCAGAGATGAGGTTGGTTTCTGTCCACTCATGAGACCTCACCTCCCCTCAAACTGTCAGGGGTATCCATTTCCTCACCACCGACACTATTACTCGACTTTGAAGCATCTTCATCGTCACGCAGCTCCGAACCACTGATCGCAGCAGCGTCATTAGCAGCCTTGCTGTCAGGCGTCTTCAGCTGTGATTCGTAAATATCCTTATAAACGTCATTCGATGCCATCAGTTCATCATGAGTTCCCACAGCAGATATACTTCCGCTGTCAAGAACCACTATCCTGTCAGCATTTCTGATGGACGCAACCCTCTGTGCTATTATGATTTTCGTAACATCTCTGTAGTCCTTATTCAGTGCAGCATAAAGCTTCGCTTCGGTCTGCAGATCAAGCGCACTTGTAGAATCGTCAAATATAAGTATTTCACTCTTCCTGAGCAGTGCCCTGCTTATGGCTATCCTCTGTCTCTGGCCACCCGAAAGGCTCATTCCACCTTCGGCAACCTCAGTATCGTAGCCATCCTTCTGCTGCATGATAAATCCATCAGCCTGAGCGGCCTTCGCAGCTCTGATTATCTCCTCATCTGTCGCATTGCGTTTTCCAATTGCAATGTTGTCCTTTATATTTGTACTGAAGAGTTCACTCTTCTGCAGGCAGACAGTCACCTTTTCCCTCAGGTCATTCAGTCTGTAATCCCTAACCGGAATACCATCAACAAGAATATCTCCTTCTGTTGCATCATAGAACCTCGGGATTAGATTTACGAGAGTTGTCTTGCCGCTGCCGGTCGCACCGATCACAGCGATCGTCTCGCCCTTCTTAATATCCAGATTAATATCCTTCAGAACCGAGGTGCTGTTTCCGGGGTATTTGAAACTGACATTCCTGAAGCTGATGGTTCCATTATTCTCTGTCGCTACATCTGATTTGCCCGTTACAGCCGCATAGTCGCTTTTCTCATCTTTGTCATTAATATTATATAAGCTGCCTTCTGCTGCCTTACCATCTGTAATTACAGGCTCCGTCAGGACAACCTCCTTCAGTCTCTTCGACGATACAAGACCTCTGGAAAGAGTCTGGAAGATCATCGCAAGCATCATCATTCCGTTAAGTATCTGGGAAATATAAGTAATAGCCGCCATAACCGAACCCGGTGCGATATCACCGCGTTTCACTCCTCCGGTTCCGATTAGGATGATCCCAACAACCGCTATATTTAATACTATATTCATCACCGGACGAAGAAAAGAAAGCAGGAGCTGAACTCTGAACTGAGTATCAACAAGCTCACTGTTCGCCTTACCAAAACGCTTCTTCTCTCTTTTCTCCTGAACAAACGCTTTGATAACACGCGCTCCGTTAACATCCTCCTGCATGATCCCGTTCATTTTGTCGAGCAGCTTCTGAAGCTTCAGGAACAGCGGATTGGTCTTCCAAACTACGAAGACAATATGCAGAATAATAAGCGGAAATGCACATGCGATTATCATTCCGAAGGACAGATCAAGTGAAAGAAGCGCGATCGTTCCTCCGATGAAAAACATAAGGCATCTAACAAAGCCTCTGATAAGCTGCATAACAAGCTGCTGTATCTGAGTCACATCATTTGTGATCCTCGTAACCAGTGAACCTGTTGTGAAGTCATCTGTCTGTTCAAAGGAAAAATGCATTATCCTCCTGAAACAGAATTTTCTTACATCATTACCGAAATTCTGTCCGGCTATATTTGTAAATACAGCTGAGAGTATGCCAAAAAGGCATCCGAAGATAACAACGATTATCATTCTGATACCTGTTGATACGACAAGGCTTACATTGGATACGCCGCCGTTTCCGACGCCCAGTATTCCTTCATCGACTATTTTCTGCATCATCTTCGGCTGGTAGAGATCGACCATGACCTCTCCGACCATAAAAAGTGATGCAAGAACGGCAAACAGCCAGTATTTCTTTAAAAACTTCAGTAATGTTTTCATGTGTATACCTTAACATGTAACTCATATATATCTACGGTTGTAGAAAAATACATCCTTAGATATATATGGTATACCATGTTTATATTCGGATCAGTCTTCACACGCAATACGTATAAGAAGCTCTGTAATTGTTACTATCGACTCTGCCGGAACATATTCATATATTCCATGGAAATTATGACCTCCGGCGCAGAGGTTTGGACACGGAATACCCATAAAGGACAGATTTGCTCCGTCCGTGCCGCCTCTTATAGGACTTATCTTCGGCTCTATTCCAAGCTCCTCCATAGCTTTTTTGGCATTTTCTATGAGGAACATATTATCCGGTTCAATGCATGAACGCATATTGTAATACTGGTCATGAATATCAACGGATACCGGATTATCACAAAACGACTTATATTTTTTATTGAGAGTATCTGCGATCTTCTGCAGCCTCTCCTTCTTCTCCTCAAACTTCTCTCTCGAATGATCACGGATGAAGAAATCCATCCTTGCCTCCACGACATCACCCGAAAATTTCATCAGATGGAAGAAGCCCTCGTAGCCTTCCGTCCTCTCCGGTCTGTCAGCTTCGCCGATCATCGAATCAAATTCCTCAGCAACCCTGATGGCATTCAGCATTTTATTTTTAGCCTCACCCGGATGAACATTCAATCCCTTTACCGTAACAGCTGCCGCAGCCGCATTGAAGTTTTCAAACTCAAGCTCTCCGATCTCACCGCCATCAACCGTATATGCATAATCTGCTCCGAAGCGATTCACATCAAAGTTCTTCGTTCCTTCGCCTATCTCTTCATCTGTTGTAAAAGCTATGGCTATCCTGCCATGTAAATACTTTGGTTCACCGCTTCTTATATCCGTAAGCAGTTCTTCTGCCATGGTCATGATCTCAGCTATACCGGCCTTGTCATCCGCTCCGAGAAGAGTCGTTCCATCGGTAGTGATAATTGTCTTGCCTGTATATTTCTTTAATTCCGGAAATCTTTCTGCACTAAGAACAATCCTTTTTTCATCATCGTTTCCGGTGCCTTCTGATAATATTGTTTTATCATCATTGTTCCTGAGATTTTCACGCTCGGTATTCTCTTTGTTACTACTGAGAATGATATCCCCGCCATCATAATCATATATAAACTGCGGCACGACATTTGCTCCGCTTGCCTCAGGTGAGGTATCCATATGAGCTATGAATCCGAGAACCTTGTCATTCTTTCTGCCATCGGTTGCCGGTATCATCGCATAGAGATAATTATGCTCCTCATCGAAGTAGATACTCTCTGCTCCGATTTCGCCGAGTTCATCTCTGAGCAGTCTGCCGAGATCCTTCTGCTTTTCCGTACTCGGAGAAAGCCCGCTTTCTTCGTCGGACTGAGTATCTACTGCTATATATTTCAAAAACCTTTTTATTGATCTGTCGTTTAAAATATCTGTTTTATTTATGTCCGTCTTACTCATAGTTTAATCTTTCCGCTCCGGTTTAATGTTTTATTCGATCCTCCGGGATTCTTTTTATTCCTGTTTAGTTTTTATTTAGTTGCAAAGAATAGTTTCCATTCCGATCTTCTGTGGCTTCATACCCATCATCTCATAGAACTTCATCGCTCCCGGATTACAGCTCCACACGTTGAGAGTCACATTATAGCAATCCTGACTCTTCGCATATTCTATTACATGATCATAAAGAGCCTTTCCCACACCGCTTTTTCTTGCCGCCTCGTCAACGCATATATCGTCGATGTACAGAGTCTTTATATCCGTAAGCACAGAGTCATTCAGTATCTGCTTATGTATGCAGAATGCATGGCCCACCACGTTTCCTTCATCATTTACACAGACAAATACAGGTGTATTATCATCACTGATTATCTCCTCAAGCTGCTTCGCATCATACTTTGTTGCAGGTCCCTTGAAGAGATCAGGTCTGCCGTTATGATGTACCATATCCACCTGAACCAGAAGTTTTAGTATTGCCGGAATATCCTTTATTTCCGCCTTTCTGACATTATTCATAAAAAAGCCTCCCTTATGGTCGATCCTTTATCTTCCATAAGAAAGGCTAATGCAATTAAAAATATATTTCAAGTATTATTTTAGATTATTTACCTTAAGCGACGGCTCATGTTGCGGAATCATAAGAGCCGGGCAGCCTTCCACAGGTTTTGCCACCCCGTTTACCACATATACCGGAGTACCTTTCCCTGCCATAAAAGCCTTCACATAATCCTGAACCGATTCAAGCTTATCTTCAAACATCATTCCGCCCTTCGGTCCATCATAGAAGAAATGGATATCAGAGCCGGCCGAAATCGGAACATTAAGCTCCTTCGCATAGTTGTAGCTGAGCGCATTCATATTATCATCATTTGCAGCATTATAAGCCTCAACGCCATCAGTGATCGAAGGTGTCAGATTAATGCAGCTGAGATAATCCCTCTCTCTGTACGGATGAGCCTGTATCATTATTGCCCCTGCCTCATGTACCAGCTCATAGACCTCCTGACGTGTTTTCTCCATCAGATCCGGATGTGCAAGAAGCCATTCCTTATCGATACCATATATAAGATATTCATCGCCGCAGAAATGGTATTCGACTCCAAACATAACCTTAAAATCGATCCCTGATGCAGCCGCCAGCGCATCTTCATATCCGCTGACATACATCTCTATTCTTTTATCCCACGGCAGATCCTTCGGAACCGAGCTGTTTCCGTTAAGGAAATGATCGGTAATTATCATACCGTCAAAGCCTTCCTTCTGCATGTATTCTATATAATCTCTTCCAAATACACGCCCGCACGCACTCGCCTGAGAGGTATGTGAATGAGTTTCATATACGTATGACATCTAAAGAACCTCCACCTGTAATAAAGAGCCAAAAACCTATATTCTCACAAAGCATACAGACTTGTGATCCATATACTTATCAATGATCGATTAAATAATATTTTCTGTAACCCGCATAGTCAAGCAAAATTATATATTAAACAGGTTCTTTGATGTAATATTGTTTTTACCGTAGGCCGCCGTCACCACTATACAATATTTCTTATCCCTTCACATATCCTTCTGGCGATCTGAGGATTATTCATAGTATACAGATGTATACCATCCGTATCACTTACAAGCAGATCGATTATCTGACTTAAAGCATACGCCATTCCTGCATCAAATAAAGCCTCCTTATTATTCTCATATCTGTCTACTATCTTCTGAAATTTCTCCGGAAATGAAGCATTACACATCGATATCATTCTTTTGATCTGCGCAGCCTTAACGACAGGCATGATTCCCGGAATAATAGGAACATCAATATCTGCTATCCTGCATTTCTCTTCGAAATCATAGAAGAGACTGTTGTCGAAGAACAGCTGGGACAAAACAACTTCAGTACCTGAATTCACCTTAGTCTTTAAATGTCTGATCTCATCCACATTATTATCGGATTCAGGATGACGCTCCGGATAACATGCTCCGAGTATGCAGAAATCATGGTTCTCCTTTAAATAAGACACAAGATCCGATGCATAGGTGAAATCCTCTTTCCTTGGGATATCGTCACGCATATCTCCTCTGAGCGCGAGTATATTTTCTATCCCTGCATCCTTAAGAACTCTGGCAAACTCATCAATCTCCCTCCTGCTGTAATGCAGGCATGTCAGATGAACAACAGGCTCAACCTTGTATTTATCCTTGATCTTACGTGCAAGCTCTATGGTTTTGTTACAATTACAGCTTCCGCCCGCACCGAAGGTTACACTGATAAAATCAGGTTTTAATTCACAGAGCACATCCAGCGTGTCATCTATATTTCGCAGTTCATCATCTTTTTTAGGCGGAAATATCTCAAATGAAAGAGATCTTTCACCTTTTCTGTATATATCGGATACCTTCATCTATCTATGCCTCATTTCGAATGATCTGTGCTGCCTGAACGAGATTGATCAGGCTCTGCTTTGTCTCCTCCTCACCTCTGGTCTTAAGACCGCAGTCAGGATTAACCCAAAGCTTTTTATCCTCAATCCTGGTTCTCATCTTGCGAAGTGCTGTTACGATCTCATCAACTGACGGAACTCTTGGTGAATGAATATCATATACGCCCGGTCCGACCTCTGTTTCGAAGTTACATTCCTTCAGAGAATCAAGTATCAGAAGATCCGATCTTGACGCTTCAAATGTGATAACATCCGCATCCATATTGTCAATCGCCGGAATTATATCTGTAAACTCGCTGTAGCACATATGTGTATGAATCTGTGTCTCAGGTCTCACTCCACTGTGAACCAGTCTGAACGCAGGGATTGCAAAATCAAGATATTCACTGTACCAGTCTGACTTTCTGAGAGGAAGCTTCTCTCGGAGGGCTGCCTCATCAATCTGGATAACACGTATTCCGTTCGTCTCAAGATCAAGAACCTCATCTCTGATCGCAAGTGCAATCTGTGTCATTGATTCCTTAATACTTATATCCTCTCTTGGGAATGACCAATTAAATATGGTTACAGGCCCCGTAAGCATTCCCTTTACAGGCTTATCCGAAAGTGACTGAGCATACACTGACCACTCAACAGTTATCGGTTTCTTTCTGCTGATATCGCCCCAGATGATTGGTGGTTTTAAGCATCTTGTACCATATGACTGTACCCACGCTCTCTCCGTGAACAGATATCCGTCAAGAGATTCTCCGAAATATTCAACCATATCATTACGCTCGTATTCACCATGAACAAGAACATCAATTCCGATGCTCTCCTGCCATCTTATAACACGCTCGATCTTCTCTTTGTTGAACTGCTTATACTGCTCCTCACTGATCTCTCCCTTTCTGAAGTCTGCTCTGTTTTTCTTAACATCCTTGGTCTGTGGGAAGGAACCAATTGTAGTTGTCGGAAACAGAGGAAGCTTAATTGTATCCTTCTGAATCTGCTCTCTTTCCTTTCTTTCCGGATTTCTTACGTAATCAGCATCCTTAATTTCGGCTATACGCTTCTGAACCTCTTCATTGTCACAGTCTCTCTTTGATGAAAACAGTTTTTCGTTCTCTTCATAAGCTGTTGACGCTTCACTGTCAGGAGCGTCAGCCAGCTTAGCTATTTCACTGAGCTCTACGAGCTTCTCCTTTGCAAATGCAAGATATTTCTTATGTTCAGCAGAAAGCTTTTCTTCACCTGCAAGAGTATATGGAACGTGAAGCAGCGAGCAGGATGTCGACAGCACAACATCAATTCCCTTACCTCTGAGTAAAGCTATTGTGTTAAGTGTTTTTGTATATCTGTTTCTCCAGATATTTTTTCCGTTTACAAGACCGGCGAACAGAACCTTATCCTCAGGGAACCCATTCTTTTCTATCAGATCAAGTGTTTCCTTTCCTTCGATAAAGTCGAGACCAATACCGTCAAACGGAAGTGTTGTGATGGTGTCATATACATCACGTACATCTCCGTAATAGGTCTGAAGAAGGATCTTTACATTTCCCTTGCCTGCAAGGATACCCTGATAGAGTCTTACAAGGAAAGCCTTGTCATTCTCATCAAGATCACGAACCAGTGATGGCTCCTCGAACTGGATCCACTCATCACCGCGCTCTGCAAGTCCCTCGATAATACTCTTATAAGTACCGATCACAGCATCAATATAATCCTCTCTTGTTTTTGTTCCTGTATATCTGCAAAGTGCAAGAAGTGTATATGCACCGATGATAACCGGCTTTGTTTCTGTGCCGCAATCCTTTGCTTCATCATATTCATCAAATATTCTGGAACCTGACAGCTTAACTTCCGTCTCATCCTCAATTTCAGGAACGATGTAATGATAATTGGTATTGAACCATTTCTTCATGGCAAGTGCCTTAACATCACCCTTCTCACCCTGATAGCCTCTTGCCATTGCAAAATAAGTATCAAGTTCTGAAAGCCCCAGTTCCTTATATCTCTTTGGCACAATTCCGCAAAGGACTGCTGTATCCAGAAGGCAGTCATAAAATGAAAAATCATTTGAAGGTATGAAGTCTACCCCTGCCTCCTTCTGACTCCTGATATGTTCTGCACGAAGTGACTTTGCAACGTTTTCAAGTTCCGCTGCATCAATCTCTCCCTTAAAATATTTCTCCGAAGCAAATTTTAATTCTCTGTTTTCTCCGATCCTCGGATATCCTACTACCGATGTAAGCATACATTCTTTCCTCCTCGTTATGATCTGTAATATGCGATGAGTATAGACCTATAACTTCAGTGGGTAAAATATATAAAACTTTGTATTGTCCATAGATTTTATCTATATCATATGATATAATCATTTTCCAATCTATTTCCATAAGGAGAATCCAATGACACTAAAACAACTTCAATATATAGTTACGGTTGCAGACATCGGAAATATTACAGAGGCTGCAAAAAGGCTTTATATAGCTCAGCCTTCACTCACCTCATCCATTCATGAACTTGAAAAGGAATATGGAATTACCATCTTTAAACGTGGAAATAAAGGCGTTGAACTGACACCTGAAGGAGATGAATTCCTGGGATATGCCAGGCAGGTTATAGAGCAGGCGAACCTGATAGATGAAAGATATACCGGTAAGAATATCGGAAAGCAGAGATTCTGCGTTTCAGCACAGCATTATTCCTTTGCTGTGGAAGCCTTCGTTGAATTACTCAAAGAGTGCGGCGGTGACAGATATGAATTTCATATGCGCGAAACCCAGACCTACGATATCATCGATGATGTTGCACATCTGAGAAGTGATATAGGAATACTGTATCTGAACAGTTTTAATGAAACTGTCATCAGAAAAACTCTTCGTGATAACAGTCTGTCATTTACTTCGCTTTTCAAGGCAAAGCCTCATGTATTTATCGGCAAGACCAACCCTTTGGCCAAAAAAAAGAAATTGTCACTCGAGGACTTAAAGCCCTATCCCCGTCTTTCCTATGAACAGGGGAGTCACAATTCCTTTTATTTTTCAGAAGAGATTCTCAGCACCGTTGACTGCGACAAGGAGCTTGTCGTCTGTGACAGAGCCTCTCTCTTCAATATGCTTATCGGTCTCAATGGCTACACCATCTGCAGCGGTGTGATAAGTGAGGAGCTTAACGGACCAAATATCATAGCCAAGCCTCTTGATGTCGATGACTATATGGAGATCGGTTACATCCTTCCGGGAACCATCCATCCGTCGCAGCTCACCTTGAATTATATAGAGATACTGAAGAAGCTTGTTTAATTCATGAGAAGCTGCTCATCTGCCCAGTTACTCTGCTGCACAGCTGCTTCACTATCCAAACAGCATTTTGGCCGCTGCTTCCAGCTCTCTTCGTTCCTGCGAATCATCATATCCGCTTCCCCTGTCATCAATACCCTTGACCGGATCGATAGAAAAGAGACCGTCACGATTACAATAGAAAAATATCCTTCTTACTCCTCTGATCTTAAACCTGGCTTCAGCGTTTCCTTCCGGATACAGCTTCACCATCTGAATGGTGTCCGATGATGCTGCCGCTATAAATGAGATATAGTGCTCCTTTGTCATGCTGTGATCGATCCTTACGTAGTATTCATCCTCTACACGCTCTATGAATATCATGTGCTGTTCATCAGATTCTTCCGCCTCCAAAGGTGAAAGCTGAATACCATGACAATTGATCACCGATTCACCCATGCTGTGGATCACATTTCCACACACCGGACATACATAGAACTTCGACCGCATCATATTCGCCGATACATTTTCGTTATGAATTGTATTGCCCGATATCAGCTCGGTCACTGAAATTCTGAACGCCTCGGCGATAGGCTCAAGCAGTGTTATGTCCGGATAGCCCTTCCCGGTTTCCCATTTTGATACTGTCTTGTCGCTAACTCCAAGCATCTCTGCAAACTGAAGCTGTGTCATTTTGTTTTTTTCTCGCAGTTCCCTTATCACTGCGCCCGTTACATATTGGTTCATATTTTCTTACCTCCTGTAACAGAATATATATCAGCACAGCTAAATATGGTACCTACGTAAAGTAGAGTCAGTCGAGGAATTTTTCATATATATCTTCTCCTGTAAGCGGATATTTGTTGAACCTGTCGGCAGACCACTTAAAAAGATCCTCCTCCGATCTGATCCAGCCGGCTATTACCGCTCCGTCTTCTTTTTTATAGTCTCTTAAAATCATCATCTATTCTCCCTGCTTTTTTCATCTCTCGAAAACATCGTCAATAATAAATCGTATAACCTCATCCGTCACAAAGTAATCTTCATGCTTGATACCCTTGAATATCCTGCACTCAGCATTGTCATAACAGGCTGCCAGCTTTTTCTGCAGACCTGCATCGAGAGTTTTATCATAATCCGAACCGATCACGGTAACCGGGCAGCTTGTATCCTTCGCATATTGGTCAACCCTTATATTATTCTTTATAAATACCTGAAGCGGTCCCCAGAAAATAGGAATAATCTTATTGTACAGATCCGCACACGTGCGATAACCCGATGCAAGAACAAGATGCTTACACTCCCTGACGCTTGCCAGATAAGCGGCCATGCCACATCCGTAGCTGTGTCCGAAAACATAGATATCTTTATCCGGATATTTACTTCTTGCATAATCATACAGCTCTTCTGCCGACTGCTGCATAGTATCCAGCTTCATCTTACCCTTACTCTTCTGAGTTCCATAATAATCCACTGAAAGAAACGGACAGTCAAAACGTCCACCATACATTCCCGCAGAATTATATGCTATATATTTTGAGCCTCCAAAAAACAGGATCACCTTGTCAGAATCAGAGTCCAGATTATATCCATATCCAAATAAAGAATCCCTGATCTGTATTTCCACAGGCTCATACACGACATTCTTTATTTTCTGATCTCCCTTATAAAAAGAATATGATATATGCTGCATGACCGCATCTGTTGCAAAATATACGATCAGAATTATCATTATCACTTTCAGAATTATATAAGCAATATTCATCTTTTTTCTCCGTTTTTCTTTCTTACAGTTTAGTATGATCACAGCAGCAAGTATCAGAATGATTCCCAATGCTGACAAAACTGTTAATGCCTCTTTAAACACAACCACCCCGATAAGTGTAGCAACCAGTGGTTCTATAGTGGCAATGATTCCTGCCTTACTTGCCTCAACTGTCCGTAATCCAAGCGTATATGCCAGGAATGGAATAAAAGCAGTTATCAATGCCGTTATAAAGCAAAACATAATCAGTCCTATGGTATTTGGCGCATCCGAAAATTTAGAGATCATATCAGCCGGTCGGGAGATAAACCATGATCCTATTGCGGCAAATATAAAGGTATAGGTTGTGACAGTATATGGTGAATATCTCCTGAGAGCAACCGTTCCAAGTATACTGTACAAGCCATATCCCAGTCCCGAACCAAGTCCAACCAAAAGTCCGGTCACTGTCATCTTCTCTCCGGATATCCCGGAAACCAGCACACATCCTCCGAATGCCAGAACCAGAGCAAATATCTTTCTTCCGGACATCTTTTCATGAAAGAAAAGGACTGACATAAGCATGATCCATACCGGAGAAGTATAAAGAAGTATAGCAGCCGTCGACAGTGACATCATATTAATCGCTGTGAAATAACAGACTGTGAAGAAAAGTATACTGCCAAGTCCGAGTCCGAGAAACAGCGGCAAATCTCTGAGTGATATTCTGAAACCGGAACGATTTTTTATAAAGAGCAGTACACTGAATAATAGTGCCGCAAGTGTCACACGTATCGAAACTATCTGTATGGAATTAAAATGAAAAGACCCGAGTTTTCTTACAAATATACCCATACTGCCCCAAAGGCATCCCGCAAGAATTATCAGTATGGAATCGAAATTTTTTTCTTCTTTTTTCATAACCGATCTCCATATATCATATATTAATCCTCGCCTACAAGATGCACTGTCATTGGTTCATGACCCACAGACGGCAGGTATTTATCGATAATATCTCTTGTTTTTATCTTCAGACTGGAAGTACAAACGCACGGATGACAGCCAACATATTCATCCTTAAGCACATCCTCGTCGATCAGGAGCTGAACCTCATGGTCTTTATCATTCATGAGTCCCATTATACTTACTGCACCGGGTTCAATATCAAGATACTTAAGCATATCCTCAGCCGACGCAAACGACAGCCTTGCCGAATTGATCTGACTCGATAATTCCTTTGTCTTGAACTTCTTATCTCCCGGCATCATCAGAAGGTAATATTTCGTCTTCTGCCTGTTGCAGAGAAACAGATTCTTACATATGATCACGCCTAAGATTGCATCAATCTCGTTGCAGGCTTCCATATTATCTGCCGGAGCATGATCAGTCCTTTGATATTTGATTCCAAGACTATCCAGATAATCATACGTTCTGATCTCTCTCGGAAGTCTGCCGTCATCATTATATGGTCTGCCATCAAAAAGTTCCATTTAATTATACCTCTTTATTCAATATTTATTCAGGAAGCACATTGATTCCAAGCAGCATTTATTTTTTTATATACTCTAAAAGCATTTCTGATACATACTGATAATGGTTACTTTTGTACAACTTCACCTTGAATCCCGTTACACCATGCTGTTCCAGGCGCTCCTTTAAATGTTCCACTCCTTCCGGAGTCGAATCATTATCGCCATAGTATTCCCTGTAATCATCATCTTCCATATCACCTGCCGTGATAAAAAGCTGCCTGTCATATGAAGTGTTTCTGTTAAAATAGCCATACTCATTTTTGTACTCTTCATAGTCGCTGACATTGGTAAAATATGGTGTCCAGAAAGTAGGGCTTCCGATTATGTATTTCGCAAAAGGCCTGTTTTCATAGCGGTCAAAGTTAAACGCAGCATAGTGTGTAAATACTCCACCCTGAGAATGACCAAACAATGTTGATTCTTCAAAATCAAAATTATATAGTTCGTTCAGATAAGGCATCATATTATCAGTGATGAAATCCAGAAACTCCTTCTTATGGTCACACAGTATATTTCCGCGGATTTCATTGTCCCAACCGTCAATATCGTAATCAAAACCGATTGTCACCAGTATCTGCGGATCCTCCTGTCCATCAGCCATTACGTTATAGAGAGACGGTACATCACTGAATCTCCAAACGGCATCTATCATAACCAGCACCGGATATGATCCGGCAGTATCATAATCGGGAGGAGTTATCACATGTACAACAAATATAGTATCGAGCTCCTCATCGTAATTTTCTTATCTTTAACTCTTACCTCCATCATGTCAGGATCGATTATCAGATCACCGCATATCTTTTACCATCTTGATAATCCAAGAAGTTTCTCGCTTCATTTCTTCCCTCAATATTATTTACTTTGTATTTCCTGACTGGAAACGCAGAGTTTCATATCAAGTTTTATCTGGAGTAATAGTACTATCACACAATATCTGCCGTTTTACATCTTACAACAGCTATTAGATCCTGCGGAGCAAGCTCTATCTGGTATCCGACCTTACCAGCACTTACAAATACCTTATCAAACAGGACTGCTGTTTCATGTATAAATGTTGGAAACTGTTTCTTCATTCCGATCGGCGAACATCCTCCGTGAACATATCCTGTAAGCGGCAGAAGCTCCTTCTGCTTTATCATACTGACCGCTTTCTCGCCCGCTGCCGAAGCAGCTTTCTTCAGGTCAAGTTCTTCCTCTACCGGAACAACGAAAACATAGTACGCTCCACTCTTTCCCTGAGTTACAAGTGTTTTAAAAACCTTACTTGTATCCTCTCCGAGTATTTTCGCTATCTCTTCACCGCTCATAGTCGCATCCGGCTCATAGGAATGACTCGTGTATATAATCTTCTTGCTATCAAGAACTCTCATGACATTTGTTTTTTCTTCTTTTTTCATAACCCGGTCTCCATATATCATATATTAATTCTTTTAATTCAGTATTATTTCCATCTCTGCCATATGCTCTCTCAGTCCTTTCTTTTCCTTCACCGATGAAAAATACTCCCCTTTTTAGTCCCGGTTTTTCCGGATATCCGGCTGATAGCCAATCTTAACCAGTCAGAAACAGCCATCCGTATTATAACACATGATCACTCAAAATACTTCAACGGATCTACTATCTCCTGAAGTTTCTTCTTTTCCTCATCAATAACAGATTTATCCAGTCTTTCAAACAGAATTTCAATCTCAGGGATAAAATACCCGGCAGCAACCGTTTTAAATTCCCAATCAGCTGTAACACTCAGCCATTTGAAAACCTTCTCAGCTGAAAACGGAATAAGCGGTGCAAGTATCGTCGAAATATTCGCTATTATCTGCACACACTGATAAATAATGCTTTGAATCCTCAAGCCCAATAAACCCGGTCATATCATCATTTGTGTACAGTTCACCCGCCTCGTAGACATAATCAACATAAAGTGCCATATATAAAAGAACATCCTTACGTCTTTCGATCTCTGTGCCCCAGTTATGAAATAATTCATTATTTACAAAGGCCTCACCAACGGTCCTGCGGATCTTCATTAATTGTTTATCTGAAAGGTTTTCAGCTTTGGTTATCATCTTCCCATCCTTTACATACATCGCACCATCCAACAGCCTCAGATGCCTTCTCCAATTCATCAGGAGTAAGCTTTACAGAAATAAACTCATTTCCACCTGCAGGATGAACATATTCAAATCGTTTCATGGAAATATCCAGCCAGACAGGTATGTCAGCCGGAACTCCAAACGGACACACTCCTCCGGGCTGAAATCCTGTCATTTCTTCAACCTTATCTCGTGGTATCATACTCGGCTTAGCATGGAACCGGGCTTTGAACTTTGAACTGTTTACTCTTCCGTCACCTGCCATTACAACTATCACCGGTTTGTCATTTACTATAAACGACAGTGTCTTGGCAATCTCAGCCTCCGAACAGCCAACCTGCATGGCAGCGTGCTCAACTGTATCAATTGTATCCTTGTGCTCTGTCAGTCTGTCTCCAAAACCTCTTTCATCAAGCCATTTTTTTACTGTTTTGTTTATCATTATAACTTCTTCTACCTCTGCACAATTTATACTCTTATAAAACTACTATCTTTTTCACTTTCTCTATCATCAGAAATATACCTCTCCACGGTCATATGCAAGTCATATTTTTCGCGAAGTTCTGCTATATTCTTCATCATCGCAGAGGCATGATGTAAATCAATTGCCTTTTGATCTTTCCAACTGTCTATCAGCAAAACCGTTTCCGGATCATCCATTGATGTATAATATTCGTACCTCAGATTACCGCTTTCTGTCCGAATTGCCTCCACGGTTCCGCTGGTTATCATTTCCTCTGCATATTTCCTGGCGCTTCCGTCCATTCCTTTGTACCTGAGATTAATCGTTATAGCCATATCATCCCTCCGGTCAATCCATAATAAAATGCGTCCAGACATGCTCCTCAGTTTTTGGCATTCCGTATTTTTCCTTTCCTAACGCAATACTCTTCATAAGAAATGCCATATTTCCGGCCAGCGTTCTCATGGTATGCAATCCCTCCAGATCCTTTTCTGCCTGACCTTTTTCTCTGCCATGCACACAGTTCCAGTACTGACTTGAAGCAATCGGCATATTGGAGGTAGTATTATCAAAAAAAGAAAACGGGATACCGCAGCCTCATCAGGTATCAGCCAAGGTATCCTCTTTCTTATAAGAAGATCATGAACATAACTATCGCAAATCCGACAACAAAGGCAAGCGCCCCTTTGTCGTTATCCTTCTTTGATGCAAGCTGCGGAATTTCTTCAATTGTTGTATATATCAATGCCCCTCCTGCAGTTGCCATTACATACGGAAGAATACCGGTAAAGAGTAACGACACAATAACTGTTATTATTCCGAATAATGGAATCGGTACTCCTGATACTACTCCCATAAAAAAGGCTTTGCCTGTATTTGTTCCTTTCTCATGTATTGGGAGCGAAACAAACAGCGCCTCAGGAATATTCTGCACCGCTATTGCTATCGCCAGAACCAGCGCCATAGATGCCGATATCCAGTCAATCTCAAGGAAATGGCCGGAATAGATTGCTCCAAGAGCGACGCCCTCCGGTATATGATGAATGACCTCTGACAGCATCACTTTTATTTCCAGATCAAGCTTGCTCTTTGGACCTTCTGTTATATTTGTATATGCATGAGTATGTGGAACTATTATGTCCAGAATGTATTGGAATAATACTCCTCCACAAAAGCAGATCACAACAGGAATGATCTCATTTTTGTACACTTCCTTTAATCCCATAACCGCCGGTTCGATCATTCCCCAAACCGCTATTGAAATCATAATACCCGAAGTTCCGCCAACAAGTATCATCCTCAGATTATCCGAGAGCCTGCTCTTGGCATATACTACAGCCGCACCAAGCAGTGTTCCGATAAGCGGGATCAGCATTCCAAATATGATTTCAGAATCTGAAAGTGCCTGTGACTTATCCAGATGAGAAATAAGTGATCGAAGGCCGATGAAGATCAGTATCGTACCACCCATGATCTCAGAACCGGATTTATAGCGCATACCAAATATATGGCCAATCTTTACACCGATCATCGATATGAAACAGGTAATAATGCCGATCAGCAGCACCGCCAGTAATACATTACGTATTCCCTCTGTTTCAAAAACCTTAACAGGTTCAACTACAAATGTAATACCAACAGCCAAAGCATCGATGCTGGTTGCTACAGCCATCATAAACATCGTCTTTACATCAAACTCAGGCTTTACTTCTTCCGGTGGTGCGAAAGCCTCCTTGATCATATTGCCTCCGATCAGGCTAAGCAGTATAAACGCAACCCATGGTGCAACCATGCTGATCAGTTTTTCAAAACGTGAACCAACCAGATAACCGATCAGGGGCATTATACCCTGAAAAGAACCAAACCATATTCCGCATAAAAGATACTCTTTAGCTGTTATCTTCTTTACAGCAAGTCCCTTACAGATGGATACAGCAAATGCATCCATTGCCAGACCGACAGAAAGCAGCAATAATTCAAATAAACCCACTTTTTAACTCCCTTGAAAAGAAATAAAACCCAAGCACAGTAAAAACTATACTTGGGTGTTAAAAACCAAAAAATAAACTTCATGTACAGTCTTATCCTGTGAACTATACATGAGTCTCGCAATTTAAAACAAGCCAGACCCACAGGTCAGTATGTTGACTTGCTACGTTACACGTCTGCTACTCCCTCATGGGATTTACGTGCTATAATCTAACATGTAACAGAGCCACTGTCAAATCTATTTTTCACCATATCATACTTAACTATCAAGATTATTTAACCTAACATGAAATATCTATCGATGTTATATCTTTGCAGATATTTATATACGGGTAATCTCCCTTACTTAGTGATATTACATACGAAACCAGATTAAACCACTTGTCACATTCATCCAGGATGATCGCATCACCTGTGGCAACAAGGCTCTTTTCTTTAAGTTCATGATCAACCGCATCTTCAATCAAAACCTCAAGTTCATAATTCTTTCCATCGGCATATTCATAGATTTTCTGCTTCAATCTTCCGGAATTTGATACCGGCTTATCCAGATGAATAACAGCTTTTAACTTCTCTTTTCTTCCTGGATATGATCCTTTCCTTCGGAGAAACAGTTCTTGCAAGCGCCAGTCTCTGACGCTCCGAAAAAATATAATGATCACCTATAAAGCGTGTAACATTTGTCACCGGATAACCACGATTAAGCATATAATATACTTCTTCCGCAGCCCTTTGCAGTTTTCTTAAGTTTTCCCCGCTGAATTCTCTTTCATCACTCGGAACAAATCCTCGTTTAGTCTGCCCTTTAATCATCATTTCTCCTTTGCCAATCCTTACCAGTCAGAAATGTCCGGTTCTGATTTAATCCTCAAGCAGATTCTTGAACTCCTTTGTTATAACCGACTTGCCTTTATGATTCCATATGAATTGCACATCACTTCCAACAGAAGGCGCCTCACTCAATTCTTCTGAAAGAATTGCAGGAATCAGGAGTTCCCAATATCGAACCATATATTCATCTCCATCTATAGCTTCTACTACGCCCAGATGCTGTTCAAATATCTGCATGAAGCCTTCCTGAACTTTAACCTTGCGATATACAGGAAATTCCTTGTTGATCTCCTCAAGGTGTTTTTCATCTTCGAGCTTTTCAAAGTCTGCGCTCTCAATAAGCTTACCTTTAACTTTCGTAAAATCATCACTAAGCGGAAGGCACATAAGGGCATCGAATGTATTTCCCTGTGCATCTGTGATACCGCATTCTGCACCGCGTTTAAATCCAAATCTCGGATAGTAGTTTGGCTCTCCCATAAGTGCGATAGCTTTGATTCCCGCCTCTTTGGCAAGCTTTATGGTTTCCCGTATAAGAGCACCGCCTATATCATTTCCTTCCATAGTCGGTTCAACGGCAAGAGGCCCGAAAGTAGCTATCTCATGTCTGATATCTCCATCGACAATCCATGCCTTGGTATAATAAACAGCTCCGACTATTTTGCCATCAACCTCTGCTATACGACTTATCTCAGGAATATAATCCTCCGATTCTCTTATAATATGAATAAGAAAATGTTCGGTACATCCCGGCCAGTACTTATTCCAAAAACTACGCATTGTCATAAGTTCTGTTGCTTTATAATCAGCAGGTGTCTCCGCCCTTATGATCAAATTGTCAATCATTTATATTCTCCTTCTTTTAATGTGTTAGAATGCCAGACAAATCATATATTTCTTTCTCTACATCAGGTATTTCACCATCATCATTTGGTTGAAGCTGTGCTGTAATTGTATTTTCAGAATCACCCTCCGGTACAGCTACCTATCCATGCAAATTTAATCCACGTTCAAATTTACTGTAATCAACTTTCATAATGAACCTCCCATTTCGAATGTCAATCCCAATTTGTTTTAGTTAGTTTACTGCAAAATAATATTTTGCGTTGCTAATTATCAGCCTGTAAGCATCCTGTTTATGCTCAACTTTTTTCGACTTGCTTAGTTTTTAATACTTATAATTTGCAGATACATCCATAAAAGAACGCTTGCCCTTAATGTAGTCATCATAGGCATTCTCAGGATCCTTGCCATGGAATACTTTGCAAAGCCCACACATATCGCAATCTGAAATGCATGGAAACTTGTTTTTTATGAATTTTCTTCGCTCTTCAATTGTTGACTCATTTATTTTCGGTGCCGTACTCATATCTATCCCTTTATCTGCCTGTCCTGGCGGTATCTTTCCATATATTCCATATTTATATCCCTGATCTCACGTTTACCATCAATATAATCCTGGTATATATCCCACGGATTACCGCCACCCAGCCAACAGGAAGAACAGTTCTCACAACCTCCGCCACAATCCAGCGAAGACTTAATAATCTCTTCTCTTTCTTCTTTTGTTGTATCTTTGATCAGAAGTGACCTCATAAATACCAATCTCCTTAAATAATTACAAATCCATTATATAATTCAATAATAACTATATCACAGTGCAATCAACATGAACATATACCTTTTTTATCAAAAGACAGAACCTCTTAATCCATCTTGTCTGGCAACACTTTCTGTTATTTCATCCATTTATGTTGCTTTTTGCCCCTCTAAATCGCATAAATCCAGACTCTTCGGCAACATTTTCTGCCCTTTTACTTATTTTTTGTTGTTTTTACTTCCTCTAAACCACATGATTCCGGCCTTTTCGGCAACAATTTTCGCTGTTTCATTCTTTTGTGTTGCTTTCCCCTACATACTATCAGTAACACATTCATGCAAATAACCATAATCCCCATAAATTAATAAATCATCCTTAAAATTAATCAAAAATCTTCCGGTTTAAGATTTCAGCGCTAACATGCCACACCCGAAAACCCACGCATTTCCGTGTTTTTCCTGAAGATTAAAATACTTTTTTGTTTTTTAATGATTTTTTAATCTTTTACAAATTATTATTTAATTCACGAGAGTTATACTCACATCGTCAAGTAGACACAGACCGCAAAAACATAGGCGGTTTTAACATCCACACAACAAACAGGAGGTATGGAAAAGTGAAGGTTTTTTTGAAGTATATTTCAAAAAACATGCTTGAGAAGAAAGGTCGACTTGCTCTTCTGCTCTTCTCCATAGCAATGAGTACTGCGCTTCTCGTAGCCAGTACCGGAATCGTCGATATAATCTTCGACAGTTTTACAAAACCATATGAGGCGGCCCTCGATTCAGAGGTTGCATTTACCTCAGCAACAGACGACCCGTTCATTGAAACAGCACAGTTTGATACTGAAAATCTTACAGACATCATCTGTGAACTTTCAACGACAGGTGTCATGAACGACAATGACAAGATCAGATACATCACCATCCACGGCCGCGAGAGCTACGATGGAAAGATGAAGGAAGGCGACACAGCCTTCATAGGTGATACATACGAAGACGGAACAGTACCCTGCATCCTCTCAGAAAGAGTTGCCAAGGAACTGAAGCTTTCAGCCGGTGATACAATAAAGCTTTTCATCGCAGGCCAGGAAGTAAACGTTAAGATCTCTGCCATAGGCGTAAACGAAAAGCTCTTCTACTCAGATACAACAACTTCTTTCAGCATGGTTGTTCCTTACTCCTTCATGAATAAGGCAATGAACGCAGATGGAAAATACAATTACATCTCAGCCAATCTGAAGAGCGGCAAGGTTAAAAGCTTTGTAAGCGACTTCAATGAAGCAAATACAGAACTTAGTGCTTACAGCCTTAAGGCTGAACTTGAAACAGATATGTCAATCAACGCATTGCTCTACGCAATGCTCGCGATCGTAGTAGTCGTAAGTGCGATCATCATCCACGGAGCCTTCAAGCTCATCATGACAGAACGACTTACAGTTATCGGAACCTTCATGAGCCTTGGTGCTACAAAGAAGAAGATCGAACACATCGTACTTCTTGAAGGTCTCCTGTATGCGATCTTCGGCGGCATCATCGGATGCGTAATTGGTGAAACACTCCTCTACTTCATCGGCCGCCTGATCAGTCCTCTTGCAAAATACGGTATTTACGCACCATTCAGTGTAAATCCGGTTCACATAGCAGCAGGCATGATCTTCGCAGCAATCCTCTGCGTAGTATCAGCTTACACACCGGTCAGATCGATAAGAAAATATGAAGCTAAGGACGTTATCCTTGGAAGAACAGAAGGCAAGATCAAAGGAAGAAAGATCAAATTCACAGTTGGTGTCCTTCTCCTAATTTTCTCGATCGTTGTTAACACAACAAAGAATGAGTCAGCAAATATCACTTCAATGATAGCAATGATTACAGCATTTGCAGCAATAATCCTTATCACACCAACCGTTGTTAAGCTGGTTGCAAGACTCATAAGCAGGATATTTAAGAACAATACAAATACTTACCTTACAATGAACAACATCAGAACCTCAAAGCTTCTGAGAAACAATATAGTACTTATAGTAGTTTCCTTATCAGCAGTGCTTCTCATCTCTTCATTCGGTGAGAGCATGACCAAGGTTGTTACAGGTGCTTACGAAGATCTCACATATGATTATTCAATAGAAAACATAATCAGCACAAACAGTGACAAAACAACGACAGAGATAATCATAGATAAGCTCAGCAGTACTCCTGGAATCGATAAGAGCACTATTACACCGACAGGTTTTGATTATATAAAGGTTAATGGTGAAGACGCTTTCATCACCTTTACCGACATCATTCCTTACGGATATTACTTCGATGGATATTCACCTCTCATTTCTCAGGATGGAAATGATTTCGAAGAATTTGCAGCAGCAACTGACAATGCAATTTATCTTACAACCAAGACTGCAAAGGCTATTAAAGCCAAGAAGGGTGACATCGTTACTGTCGAAGGCAACTCTCATACAGCAAGTTTCAGAGTTGCAGGTACATACGACGGAAAGCTTTACAATAACGGTACAGCCGCATTGGTAAGCAGAGAAAAAGCAAAGGAACTGTTTAATTTTACAGAAGCAACCGAAGTATTCTTCTCACTTGACGGAACCCGTCCTGCTGAAGAGGTTGAAGCAGAATTCAAATCATTCCTCGCTTCACTCGGTGCAACCTACAATACAAAGGATGAAGATTGCAAAGCCAATAACGAAAACAATGCAATGATAGTTAATATAATGTCAATCTTCTCTTACCTGGCACTTGTGATCGCTTCGATCGGTGTATTTAACAACATCGCCATCAGCTTCCACCAGAGAAAGAGAGAATTCGCAGTTATGGCTTCAGTCGGAATGAACAAAAAGCGCAGAAAGAACATGATACTTACAGAGAGCATGTTCAGCGTGGTGATCAGTATCGCGATCACGGTACCTTTCCTGATCCTTCTGACAGGCCTCTTCACAGGAGCAACCTACTTCCTGGGAATGCCTATGGTAACAAAGCTTAGCTGGATTATACTTCCGAAGTTCTCGCTTGCTATAGCAGCGATCATCTTCATCGCATCTCTCTCAACAATGAGAAAGAGCAAAAAGCTCAGCGTAGTTCAGGAACTCAAGTACGAATAATCAAAAGACCGGTCCGGCGGGATGCCGAGACAGTGTTCTGTCGGAGCCGGCCATTAATTAAAAAACAAACGACGATCAGTTGATCAAGCCTAAAAACTGAACATCATAAACTGATTGATAATCATAAATCATTCAACATAAAAACGATAGATAATCAAATAATCGGAGGAAAAAAAATGAACGTAATCGAAGTAAACGGTCTTAATAAATCATTTGTAAACGGAAAGCAGGTAACAGATGTACTTAAGGACATCAATCTCACTGTACAGAAGGGCGAGTTCGTATCAATCATGGGACCATCAGGCAGTGGTAAGTCTACTCTTCTCTACCTCCTCGGCGGTCTTGATCAGCCTACAAGCGGTACAGTTTCAATCAACGGAACAGATCTTTCAACTCTCTCAGATAAGAAGCTCTGCAGTATGAGAAACGAAGAGATTGGCTTTGTATTCCAGTTCTACAACCTGGTTCCAAACTTAAATGTTATCGACAACATCTCTCTTCCGCTCATGCTCAGCGGTAAGAAGCAGTCTGATTATAAGGATAAGATCAATGAATGTCTCGAACTCATTGGAATGCAGGACAAGGGTAAGCTCACACCTAGGGAGCTTTCAGGAGGTCAGCAGCAGAGAGTTGCGATTGCCCGTTCACTTGTATTTGATCCTGATATCATCTTCCTTGATGAGCCTATCGGAAACCTTGACTCCAAGACAGGTATGAAGATCATGGAGCTTTTCAGAACCATCAATCGTAAATACGGTAAGACAATCATTCAGGTTACTCACTCCGAGGAATCAGCAAAATACGGCAGCAAGCTTGTTCGTATCGTCGATGGTGAGATTGCATCAATAGAGAAGATCCATAAGGATGTCAAGATTGCCTGAACCATCATATTATGATAGCTTCCCCATACCATACATACCAAAGAGCCGGGACCCCAATCCCAGCTCGTGCGCGAGACGCCGGTCAGTGCCAACTGACAAACAATAATCCGGCGTCTCCGCGCAAAAAAAAGCAGCCATCCGGTTTACTCGCCGGATGGCTGTTCTTTGTTTCTTCACATCATAATTAGTTATCAAATCATGATATATCCATATTATCTATCATCAATTAA
>CAMNMC010000039.1 GCA_946544235.1 uncultured Lachnospiraceae bacterium
TGGACTTGCTGCAGCAATTTCCTCTTCATCCTCAATTCCTTTACCGGTAAGAAGTTGCTCCGGGGTAATTTGCAAAACATTACAGATGTCCATGATCTTTTCTACAGTAGGATCCATAGTGTTCCTGCACCCACTCCTCAATCTCTTTGTATGTTGCCTTAGCCTCCACACTTGTTAGATCAAGTTCATCCATATCCACTTTTACATTGATATGGTGCTTTGCTTCATGAAGTTTGGACAATAAACATACAGTCTCGACGTGCTGCGTATTAGGGAATTCATCAACTGCGCATGCCTTCACAACTTCGTATCCGTTTTCCTTAAATGTAACCAGATCACGAGCCAGAGATGTCGGTTTGCAGCTTATGTAAACCAGATTCTTAACACCATAGTTTATTATCTTCGTGAGAGCCTTAGGATTGATACCGTCACGTGGAGGATCAAGTATTATAAGATCCGGCTTGTCTGTGATCTCATCAAGCTTCTTCAGAACGTCTCCTGCGATAAATTCGCAGTTCTTCAGCTTGTTTCTCTTGGCATTTTCTCTTGCGGCTTCAACCGCTTCCTCAACTATCTCGATTCCGATAACCTTATTTGCAACCGGTGCCATAAGCTGAGCAATAGTTCCGGTACCGCTGTAGAGGTCAAATACAGTTCCGACAAGCTTACCATTCTCACCAATCAATTCTATATCTTTTTTAATTTCTGCAGCTTCTGCGACATCAGTAATCTGCTTATCTGCAGCCTCGATTTTATCATTATCTCCTTTTCCATTATCATTTTTCTTTGATGAAAGTGCCTCTAGCACGTACTCCCTCACCTTACTGTAAAGCACCTCACAGCCCTTTGTATTTGTCTGGAAGAAGGAGAACGGAGATATCTTAAACTCGAGTCCGAGAACCTCCTCTATCAGATAATCCTGTCCGTAAAGAAGAGTTGTGGAATCGCTCTGTACAAAATCCGCCACGGAATCGTTCTCGGTATAAAGAATTCCTGCGATCTTGCTGTAATTCTCAAGGCTGTCAAGCTTTCCTGATTCCGACAGTGCCACAAGTCCTGCAACATACTCCGGAAGACAGAGCTCCTCTATTATCTCATTTCTGAGTCCGCCTGATATATAGTCGAGCATGGATTGTTCACTATCGTGGTCACCCTTAGATTCCATACCATCATATCCGGCTGCACTGACGTTCATAGTATCGTCCGTCAACTGGATTTTTTCGTCATTCTCTGCCTGTAATACCTTATTACCTACCTGAGATTTTTTATCATTATTTACATCCAGCGCATGCTTTGTAGTCGTTACGAGATTGATCAGTATTCCGCCATCCGCTGCAGACTGTCTGATAACAAGATTACGCAGTATTCCTGCATGCTTCATCTTATTGTAGAAGGTAACCTTCTTGTCTCTGTAAAACTTCTGGGTATATTTCAGTATTTCATTCCATGCTTTATTTACGATGGCGCAGCCTTCTATGGACAGTATGTCATAATTCGAATACTGCCTGTGAAGTCCGAGCGTAAGCGGTCCATCCTTCTCCGCATCACCGAAGGTGAATTCCATTTTATTTCTGTAATGCCACTGGGAAGGAGACGCTATGATGCCCTCCCAGACAGCCTTGTCCAGAAAACTGTCTATCAGCTCCTTCACCATCTTCTCCTTAACCTTAAGCTGATTGGTGTATGACAGCGTCTGATAGGTACAGCCTCCGCATTCAAAAAAATGAGGACAGATCGGCTTCTTCGTTTCAAGTGGAGACGGCTTCAGGATATCAATTACAGCAGCCTCATAAAGGCCGGCCTTCTTCTTAATGACCCTGCCTCTCACTGTCTGACCCGGAAGCGTTCCCTTAACGGTAACTCTCTTGTCCTCAACCATCATGCTTCCCTTGTTCGGAAAGCTGTATTTATCTATTACTCCTTCAATTATATCGCCCTTCTTCAAACGATCCCTCCATTCAGTCCAGATTACAGAAGGTGAACTTCACATCCCCTGCTTCATCCTGTTCAAGCACAACATAGGTTTTCTTTCTGTCATACTGACGCGGAAGCGCACAGCTTCCCGGATTTACTATTTTTATGTCAGATGCTTCAAATATGTACGGCACGTGTGTATGCCCGAAGAGAGCTATATCGCACCCAACTTCTTTTGCTGCATACTCAAGTCTGAGTGTATCCTCTCTTATGGCATATCTATGACCATGAACAGCAAATATGCGATGCGGCGGCAGATTGATGATATGACACATCTGCAGCTTATTATCATAGTCACAGTTACCTCTCACGAAATAACACGGACAGCCTGCCCACTCTCTGATCTTCTCCGGATCTTCCTCTATATCTCCGAGATGTATCAGCATATCAAAGGGGCCTGACTTATCGATAGCAGCTTTTACATACTCAGAATGCCTGTGTGAATCGCTAATGATGAGAATACGTTTATTTATATTATTTCTATCCTTATCGTCCATCGCATATTATCCTCGAATGAAATCATTGATCATCTTCGCTCATTCAAAACCCTGCCATCGATAATCGTTCCATAAAACACTATATTCTTTCGTCTGTATTATCAGAATTATGCTCAATACTCAATTACGCTTCTTCCAGGCACTCTCTCATCATTCTGAGAGCCTTGCCTCTGTGACTTATCGCATTCTTCTGCTCCGGCTCAAGCTCGGCAGACATACATCCAAACTGCGGAAGGAAAAGTATCGGGTCATAGCCAAAGCCATTCGCGCCCTTCTCCTCATAGCCGATACGGCCTTCCATGGTTGCTTCCCTGACCTCTTCACGGCCATTTGAAAATACAGCCGCAACCGCGCACACAAACCTGGCTGTTCTGTCTTCATCCTGAACGCCCTCAAGTCTGTCGATCAGATTTTTATTCTTTATATGATAAGAGGTATCCTCGCCCATATATCTCGCAGAATATATTCCCGGTTCTTTATTAAGTGCATCTATCTCAAGGCCTGAATCATCGGCAAGCACTACTATCTCTTCAGACTGTGCCTCATCAGTACCACTCACTTCATCAGCCTCATCATTCGATTCCTCCGGCAGTTTCAATCCGTTAGCTTTTATATATCCAGCCACAGCTCTGGCCTTGATAAGTGCATTTTCGGCAAAGCTTGTGCCATCCTCAACGATATCCGGATCTGCTCCGACCTCCTTCATGGAATATACCTCGTAAGGAAGTCCTGCCATGATCATGCGTATCTCACGCATCTTATCTTTATTTCCTGTTGCAAATATGAGTTTTTTCAAAATAATCCTCCTGATCAATCAGCTGAAATCCGCTGTTTTCATCTGATGCTTATTTTTCTTCTTCTATATCATCCGTGAAAGCCTTAAGGCAGACGTTACACTTCTGTGTTTTTTCAACATTATGCCATACCTCGCCGTAGAGACTGATGTAGCCTTCTCCGTCAGTTATGTCCGCCATTTCGGTTCGCTCATCAGCACGGTATTCTATGGCGATCGGCTTGGTGCTGCCCGGCGTTTTCACATAAACAACGACAGCGTATTTTTCACCCTTAGAAAGTTCCTCCGGATCATCAAATCTGACCGTATAATATCCGCTGTATCTTGTTTCACCCGTTGAAACAAGAACCTTTCTCTTCAGGTCCTCTTCATCTTCATAATCATGAACGATATAGACCGCAAACTGAGTATCCTCATCAGTTGCATAGAAGGAAACTGCCTTCAGCTTCTCCCTGCCCCTGGCTGTGTAACAGCTTGCAAAATATCCTTCATCACTTCCGAAGCCTATCTGCCCAACCCATCCAAGAAGATCGGACTGATAAATATTATCAAAATTATCCGCATCACTCAGCTTTGTGTAAACAATTGACTGACTGCAGATATTAACATCATCATAGGAAACATAGAAATAACCATTGTCACCAAATTCGGTACCCCAGCTGTTTTTACAGATATATGCTCCGTCGTGAGCCGGCACCTTCTTGAAGTTACGTCTCGGATAATTATCATCCCAGCCCACTATAACTATATCGTGATTCGGACTCTTCTCCTCGTCGTAGTAATAAGCGGCCGTATCCTCGTTATAATAATCCGAGCTCTCACCGGTATATTCCATCTGCAGATAGAGAGAAGTTTCAACACCACCATATCTGAAAATAGCCGTTTTGATAGTATTATCGTTTCTTTCCTTAACAACTATGGCTTCTTCAAGATGCTTGACAGCCTTAAGGCTGTTATCGGTCACGCCATCGCCGTATACATCATCCTTCTCATAGACCGGACCCTGCCATGCCGCAAGATATGCGATACTTACCGTATGCTCACCTCCGGTCGAAAGATCCAGATTGTAGCTGTTATTCAGGGTCATATGCTCAGTGGAATAACTGTTTTTCTCCACAGGCATAAGTGTGGTCTCAAGCGCCCCCAGCGAGGCAAAGGCCCAGCAGGTACCGAACCTCCCCTGATCTCTTACCGGCGTTACTCTTCCAACATCTCTTAAGTCATATTTTTCAGGAAGAACCGCACTTTTCCTTACCTGTTTTATATCAATATAATTATCCAGATAATCATACTGGTATTCCAGATCAAGAAAATTAAACAGTTCTTCTGTAGGAAAATACATCTTTCCGTCTATAGTCATGACAGGTGCGGAAACCGTCTCGATCTTGTCTCCGTTAATGGTGAAACCGGAGCTGCCGAGCTTCATGAGAATAGTATTGTCTCCCCTGTCTATTCTTATTCTTTTGTTGTTGTATCTGATCACCGAGCAGCCGACAACATCCTCCAGAAAATCCTCCGAGATCATTACATTAAGATTATCATCCAGATAAGCCCTGTAATATCCTCCAAAGCTCTTACCCTGAAGTCTTACGTCCAGCTCCCTGCTGTGACTGTGATCAATAACAAGCTGTTTATATTCATCAGCTGCCGCGTCATATTCTGCAGACCTTACCGGCTCTCCTTCTTTTTTATCAGATACCTTATAAAATCCAAGTGCTGCTATGACTAGCAGCACTATGATAATAATCAGTTTTTTCACTTTTTCGCCTTTGGTGGTTTTGCACCCATATATGACAGAAAATACGACTTGATCATTCCGTTATATATCTTTCTGTTCTTGTCCGCCTTTCTGCCTATATATCTCTCAGCATCCTCATAGGATGTTATGATAAACATTGACCAGTCCTTCAGGTTGCCATAGCTTTCACCGATCACCTTATACAGCTCCGGAAGATCCTTCCGATCCTCCAGACGCTCGCCGTACGGAGGATTGGTTATAAGAAATCCATAAGGCTTTGGATTTCTGAGATCTCTCACATCTCTGGCCTGGAAATGAATAAATCTGTCAACTCCGGCATCCTTTGCATTGGTCATTGCACATTTTACTATCTCGGGATCAAGATCATATCCCTGGATATTCATATCTATATCTGTCTTCTCAAGTGAAGCAGCTTCATCATAAGCCTCATACCACTGCTTCTTTGTCATAAGCTTCAGCCACTTGTCGGAAGTAAATTCACGGTTCAGACCCGGGGCTATATTTGCACCTATCATCGCTGCTTCTATCGGAAATGTACCGCTGCCACAGAAAGGATCCACCAGTATCCTGTCCCTGTTCCACGGTGTAAGCATGATAAGAGCCGCTGCAAGCGTCTCCGAAATAGGAGCCTTGCCGACCAGCTTCCTGTAGCCTCTTTTATGAAGCGAAACGCCTGTGGTATCAAGCGTAACCTCAACCTCATCCTTCAGGATAAATACCCTTACAGGATACTCATCACCATCTTCATCAAATCTGTTGGTGTGATAGGTCTGGCTCATCCTGTCAACCATAGCCTTCTTAACGATGGACTGGATAGCTGATGCACTGAAGAGAGTGCTTCTGTTTGTAGTAGCTTTGGTAACCCAGAACTTTGCATTTCTCGGAAGATATCTCTCCCACGGAATGGCCTTAACGCCTTCAAAGAGGTCATCAAAACTTTCTGCTCTGAAGCTTCCGCAAGAGAGCAGTATACGTTCAGCTGTCCTGATATTGATATTTGCCCTTGCGATGGCCTGCATATCCCCCTTAAAGGTAACTCTGCCATCACTTACATTTTCTATCTCATATCCGAGATTCATGATCTCACGCTTAAGAACTGCCTCAAGTCCAAAATGACAAGGGGCGATAAGCGTAATCTTCTCATCACTCATATTTTCACCACAGATCGTCCTGCATCCAGGAGTACCTTATCTATTACTCTCCCAGTCTTGCCTTAAGCTCTGCGGTTCTTTCCTCATAGCCCGGCTTTCCGAGAAGCGCGAACATATTTTTCTTATAGCTCTCAACACCCGGCTGGTTGAATGGATTTACGCCGAGAGTATATCCGCTTACACCGCAGGCAAACTCAAACTTGTAGAAGAGCTCACCGAGTGAAAGCTCGTCGATAGCTTCCATATCTATTCTGATATTTGGAACATCTCCGTCAACATGTGCGAGTATTGTTCCGTTCATAGCGCACTTATTGATGAAATCAACGTCCTTGCCTGCAAGATAGTTAAGACCGTCGAGATCTGTATCCTCAAGCTGCATCATAACAGTCTTTCTTGGATTGAGAACATTGATAAATGTCTCAAAATGGTTCTTTGTACCCTCCTGGATGAACTGTCCGAGAGAATGAAGGTCTGTTGTGAAATCAACAGCTGTAGGGAAGATACCCTTGCCGTCCTTACCCTCGCTCTCACCGTAAAGCTGCTTCCACCACTCTGATACATAGTGAAGTGATGGCTCAAAGTTTCCGAGGATCTCCATGCCGAGTCCTGCCTTCTCATGAAGTACATTTCTGACTGCAGCATATTTAAGAACATCATTATCTTCAAAAGCTGTATTTAAGCAGTACTCTCTGCCGTTTGCAGCGCCCTGCATGAGAAGATCGATATCTGCACCTGAAACAGCGATCGGAAGAAGTCCTACTGCTGTAAGTACTGAGAATCTTCCTCCTACATCATCTGGAACTACGAAGGTCTCATATCCCTCTGAATCAGAAAGAGTCTTAAGAGCTCCCTTAGACTTATCTGTTGTTGCATAGATTCTCTTTGAAGCTTCTGCCTTGCCGTATTTCTTCTCAAGAAGCTCCTTGAAGATTCTGAATGCAACCGAACACTCTGTTGTTGTTCCTGACTTACTGATTACATTTATAGAGAAATCCTTACCTGCAAGCACATCAACAAGCTCAGCATAATATGTGCTGCTGAGATTGTTTCCGCAGTAATAGATCTCAGGTGTCTTACGAACACTCTTATCAACCATATTGTAGAAAGAATGACGAAGAGCTTCGATAGTTGCTCTTGCACCGAGGTATGATCCGCCGATACCGATTACAAGAAGAACGTCTGAATCCGCCTGGATCTTAGCAGCTGCCTTCTTGATTCTGTCAAACTCTTCCTTATCATAATTAACCGGAAGATCGATCCATCCGAGGAAATCATTTCCCTCTCCTGTTCTCTCTGTAAGCGTCTTCTCTGCTGCGAGGATACGTGGCTTTATTGCCTCGATATCTGCATCGCCTGCCATGAACTTTGCATTACTGAAGTCAAATCTGATTTTCTGTGACATTGTTTTTATACTCCTTAATTTTAAGACATCTCCGTGCAGGCTGAAATATCTGCACAAAGGCCCTTTACATTTACATATTCTTATAGATAATAGCAAAACTGAAATTGTTTTTCAATGAAAATATATATCAATTTTAGTCGATTTCGACCAATTTTCTGAAAGAAAACGCTTACAAAATCCTCTCCTCAAAAATATAGCAATTTCAATATATTTTATAACTTAAAATCACACTGTCTTTTAACTAAACAGTCATATATAATCATATATAGAATACAGCTATACTTTCGGAGGTACACCACATGCGAAAACTTATCAACGACGGATGGATATTTTCCAAATACAGATCCGGGACAGATTATGCAACAATAAGAAATATATCCGGTAATAAACAGACAGATACGGTCGAACAGACAGAGGCGATTGAACAGACAGATACGGTCGAACAGACAGAGGCAGTCAAGGACTCACCTCTTCTGATGTCTCCTGCGCCTGTTGATATCCCCCACGACTGGATGATCTATGATACAGGCAATCTGTATCAGTCCTCTGTCGGAGTCTATGAGAGGACCCTTTATCTGGATGCTTCCAGATGTAATTCTATATATTTTGAGGGAGTATATATGCGTACAACCGTTTATCTGAACGGCGAGAAGGTATTTTTCTGGCCATACGGCTATACTTCCTTCGAGGTTGATCTGACGCCTTATCAGAAGGACGGTGAAAACACTTTAGTCGTATACGTTGATTACAGATGTCCAAATACACGCTGGTATTCCGGTGCAGGTATATTCCGTGATGTATACCATCTCGAAAAAGAGGCCGTTCATATTCCCGAGGGCGGGGTGTATTTCCACACTTCAAAAAGTACTTCCGACGAAAATACATATACTGCTGTTATAGATACTGAAGTCGTCAAAATGAAGATTCCGGGAATCATCAGTTCTGATATAAATAAAGTCACAGTAACTCACAAACTGTTTTATGAAGAAAACCTTATTGCTGTTTCATCTCTTGACCAGGAAGTATTCCGTGAAGCTGCAGTAAATACCCAGACCCTGACTGTCAGTTCTCCGAAGCTTTGGGATACTGACTTTCCGAATCTGTACCGACTGGAGACCGCGATATCCTGCGGCGATAATACTCTTGACACTTATGTTCAAAATGTCGGCTTCAGAACCATCCTTTTTACTCCTGATGAAGGCTTCTTCCTGAACGGACGAAACCTGAAGATAAACGGTGCATGTATGCACCACGACCTTGGTGCTCTTGGCTCCGCTTTTAATAAAAAGGCAGCAAGAAGACAGCTGGAAAAGCTTAAATCAATAGGCGTAAATGCTGTCAGAACAAGTCATAATCCTCCTGCTCCTGGCCTTATGGAGCTTGCGGATGAGATGGGCATCCTCATCAATTCCGATGCTTTTGATATGTGGGAGATGCCTAAGACAGAAAATGATTATGGTGTATTTTTCCACGAATGGTGCGAGCGTGACATTGAATCATGGATACGCCGTGACCGTAACCATCCGTCTGTTATAATGTGGTCCAGCGGCAATGAAATACCGGATACCAACAATCCCGGGGCTGTAGATATTGCCCTGCGCCTGCAGAAGGCTATACGAAGAAATGATTCTCGACACAATGCCTATACCACCATAGCCTCAAACTATGTTGCCTGGGAAAATGCGCAGAAGGTCCAGGATGTATTTGAGCTGTCCGGATACAACTACCTTGAAAGTGTCTATGACGAACATCACGAAAAATTCCCACACTGGTGTATATACGGCAGTGAAACCGCATCAACGGTTCAGAGCCGCGGCATCTATCATTTTCCGAAGTCTAACAGACTTCTTACCTATGAGGATATGCAGTGTTCGTCTCTGGATAACTGCTCGACAAACTGGGGCGCAAAAAGTGTCCTAAAGTTCCTTACAGACCACCGCGACAGATCATACTGTGCCGGACAGTTTATATGGACGGGCTGGGATTATATCGGTGAGCCAACGCCGTATTTTTCTAAGAATTCCTTCTTCGGTCATATTGATACGGCAGGTTTTCTGAAAGACACAGCTTATATTATCAAATCCGCATGGGTTCCTTGCGAAGCTGATCCTTTTGTACATATATCGCCGTACTGGGACTTTAATCCGGGCCAGATGATAGATATTGACGTTTATTCAAATGCGCCTTCCATAGCTCTTTTCCTGAATGGTGAAAAGCTTGGAGAGTATTCTCTCGACCAGAAAAATGCACCTGATTTTGCCGGACATTTTCAGGTTCCTTATGCACCGGGAGTGCTTCACGCCGAGGCCTATGACGATTCAGGACGCCTGATTGCGACTGATGACACTGCAGCATTCGGAAATCCGGTTTCGGTGAAGCTGTCCGCTGAATATGACCATATCATTGCCGACGGTGAGGACCTTCAGTTTGTCGAGATCACAGTTACTGACGCAAACGGCAATGAAGTGAGAAATGCAAGAAACAGGATAAATATTACCGTTTCCGGTCCCGGACGACTCCTCGGCCTGGATAATGGTGACAGTACTGATTATGAGCAGTATAAAACGGCATCCAGAAAGCTCTTCTCCGGAAAGCTTATAGCGATCATTGCCTCAACCCGAGAAGCAGGTGAAATAACCATTCACGCTGAATCACCGGGACTTGAGACCGCCGAATTAAAATATACAACCATGCCGGGAGATGCAAGAGAAGGCTCATCATCACTTTATCGTATTTTCGAAGATTCTCTTACTGATGAAGAAATCCTCTTCCGCAAGACCGATATACCTTCACGCAAGATAACCATGCTCTGCAGTTCGGTTACCAAACCGGATACCATTGCAGATAACTCAGACAATGATGACCGGACAATCTCCACCCCGGATAACACGAACAGCGATGACCGGACAATCTCCACCCCGGGTAACATGAACAGAGATGACCGGACAATCTCCACCCCGGGTAACATGAACAGCGAGGACCGGACAATCTCCACCCCGGGTAACATGAACAGCGAGGACCGGACTGCTTCACCTCAGACCTGCGATGAAGAGGTTTCGGCAAAAGACTCATTCGGAGTAACCCTCACACCTGAACATCCGACTTCGGAGGTCGCTCTCGTTATCGAGCCTGAAAATGCAACATATTCAGATATCACAGTTAAAGCGATGACACTTGACGGCATAGAGAGTAACGCCGTAAATATAACCCGAAACGGTAATACTGTTACCGTAAATGCCGCAAATGACGGTAATTTCCGCTTATCAGCATCAATAAATAACGGCAAGGAGCATCCGGAGGTCATCTCCGAGATGGAATACCATGTTGAAGGTTTCGGCGTATCTGCGCTTGATCCATACGGATTCATATATGGCTGTCAGTTTACCGGCAGCACGGAGGAATCACTTCTCTCCTTCCGGGGAAGTATAAACTTCAGCCGTGACAATACTGTATTTTTCGATAATGTCGATTTCGGCAGCTTTGGTTCTGACGAACTTGTCATCTCTCTCTTCTCTTTCAGAGATGATGAACCTGTAGAGATATGGGACGGCGATCCATCCGAAGGGCAGCTTCTCTGCTCCGGAATCTATTCTGTACCAACGGAATATAATGTGCTGCAGGAATATACCTTTAAGCTGAGCAAAAGGCTGTCGGGCATAAGAAAGCTGAGCTTCAGGTTCGCAAACGGACTTGTATTTGGCGGTTTCCGTATGATCCGCGCTGAGAAGGCCTATAGTCTCATAAGTGCAGCAGATCATCAGATGATAACCGGCGATTCCTTTGAAATACAGAATAACGCCGTATATAACATCGGCAATAATGTTGACATAGAATATACCGGTATGGATTTCAGCAAGGGAGTATCTTCGGTTATCATTACAGGCAGGGCTAAGTATCATCCGGATCATATACATATAAGATTCTTCAAAGATGGCGAGATAATAAAACAGCTGGTGGAATTCCCACAGTCAGACGAAATATGCACTATGACCTTCCCTATAGAAGGCTTCTCCGGCAAGGGAAATATCCACTTTATCTTCCTTCCGGGCACCTGCTTTGATCTTGAGTCCTTCAGATTTTGCCCTTCTTAGTTGCATTTAAGCAATTAACGGGCTATAATCGACCTTGATCAGTACGATAAATCATAGATATATGATCAATAACATAGATCAGGAGACTGCCCAATGAAGAAAATAATACTGACCGGCGGCGGAACTGCCGGACATGTTACACCAAATATTGCTCTTATGCCGCGACTTAAGGAGCTTGGCTACGAAATATATTACGTCGGAAGCTATGACGGTATAGAGAAAAAGCTGATTGAGGAGCTTGGCATTCCTTACTACGGAATCTCCTCAGGAAAGCTGAGAAGATATTTCGACCTCAGGAATTTCATCGATCCCTTCAAGGTTCTCCGAGGTTATTTCCAGTCGAAGAAACTGATGAAGAAGATAAAGCCTGACATCGTATTTTCAAAGGGAGGTTTTGTAAGCGTTCCTGTTGCCCGTGCGGCAGCCAGGAAGAAGATACCTGTGATTCTTCACGAGTCGGATATGACACCGGGTCTTGCGAATAAACTGGCTCTTCCTAAGGCAACAAAAATATGCTGTAATTTCCCTGAAACCATCAAAAACCTTCCTGAAGGAAAGGCTGTCGTTACGGGAACTCCTATCAGGACAGAACTGTTTAATGGAGATAAAGAGGCTGCAAAAAGGTTCTGCGGTTTTACTGATAACAAACCTGTACTTCTCTTCATTGGAGGAAGCACAGGCAGCCAGATCATAAACGATACCCTTTCAGCCTGCCTTGATGAACTGCTGAAAACCTACAATATTATCCACCTCTGTGGAAAGGGCAAAGCAAATGCTGCCAATAACGGCAAGAAGGGCTATGTGCAGTATGAATACATCAAGAAGGAACTCGCCGACCTCTTCGCTCTGGCTGATATTGCCATTTCAAGAGCCGGTGCAAATGCTATCTGCGAGCTGCTTGCTTTAAGGAAGCCAAACGTACTCATCCCTCTTTCGCTTGCCGCAAGCCGTGGCGACCAGATCCTTAACGCAGCATCCTTTGAGAAGAGCGGATACAGTAAGCTGCTGAAGGAGGAAGATCTTACAACTTCGTCCCTCGTCTCAGCTATCAACGAAACCTACGCTGACCGTGATAAATATATCGAGGCTATGAAGAAGAGTCAGCAGAGCAATGCCATTGAGGTTATTACTGAAATGATTGAGTCTTTGACTAAGTAAGTCTCCCCACAGCTTTGATAATTCAATTACATTTTAACATTATAGGGATATACTTTCCTATGATCTGATCATACTATCCGGAATACTTTTTATCAGATCTGTTCATAAAAAAACATATGCCTCCGAGGTTGTATTTTACTACTACCACTGAGGCATATGTTTTATTTTTTTATTACCTATATGTGATTTAAATTATGGATTAACCTTTGAAAGAAGATCGTCAAGGATCATACTTGTGTACTGATCATCCTGCTTATCATCATTTACCCATGCAGCAACGCTGGTAAGCTTATAGATACCATTTTCCTCTGTCATTGTAAGCTCAAGCTTGATATGAGCCTCTGTCCATGTCTTTGAGTTATTTGGTGTGATAGGATCATCAACCTGGATAGTAACCTTGTATCCGTTAACCTCTACAATGCCGCTTGTTGCTGTCTTATTCTTAACATACCATGAAACGCTGTTGCAGTTCTTCTCCATAAGATCCTTATATGTTACCTTGCTTGCAACTGTTCTCTTGGTCTGTGGATCATAGGTTGCCACAAATGTGTTTCTTGCAGCATCCGCAACCTTCTTCGTATCACTCTCAAAGGTTTCCTGAAGCCACTGTCTTACGCCACCTGTAAGGTTGAGCGGAAGGAACTTGTAAGCCGCAAAAAGAAGACCAAATACAATCGCAATCGCTACTAAAATTCTTACTAACTTGTTAAGCATAGTTTTTATTCCTCCATCTTCACATTAGAATAATTCTCTCTCAAGCTGATATATATAATTCTCTACCAACTGCATACGTTTAGTGAACTCGGCACGTCCGGGATCAGTCTTGCATCTCTTGATCTTAGGTTTATTTACCCTGAAATATTCCTTGATCTTGTAGTATGCTCTCTTATAGCTTGCTTCAGGTTCAAGAGCAGTTGCCATGCAATCCCATATGATCTCAACAGCACCTACTTCATCCAAAAGATCTGCGTCCATGACAATCCTGCATTCAAGAGTAAGATCATCCTCTGTATCCTTATCCTCATGCTTCATGATTATCTCACCGACACGTCTGATCTTCTCAGGATCAACACCGATACTGTCAAGATACTCAACAGCAATCTCAGCACTCACTTCCTCGTGTGGTCTGCCTTCTTCCCAGCCCACATCATGAAGCAATGCCGCAAGAACGATAATATCCAGATCGCCTCCCAGCTTCGCTTGAAGCCTGATAGCCCATCTGTACACACGCATTATATGCTCATACTTGTTCCTGAAAGGATAGTTTGCCGGACACGCAGCGTCAGCGGTTTTCTTTTTTACAAAATCTATCACTTCTGAATAATTCATTTTTAGCCCCTTGCCTGAGACATCGCTGTCCCAGTAAATACATTATGTATTATAATAACACGTTCCGTTTTATATTTCCATAAAAAAATTATTATTATTAACATAAAATTGCACAAATCGTTTTAAGTATTGTGCATAATAACATGAACTCCGTCTCCTATGTTTATACAAAAAACCGTGCGGCTGGCTTCGTGAAGAACCAATAGGCGTTACCTCAGCAGTTAACTCAACCCAGGCACCCTCACGTCACCCAG
>CAMNMC010000040.1 GCA_946544235.1 uncultured Lachnospiraceae bacterium
GAAAATCGTTATCTATCATATTTGATCTAGAAGGATGATTGATTATATGGTCATAGGTAATATGACTGCTTCTCGGATCGTTGGAGATCAGTTCAACAGCTTCAAAAAATGAAGTTTTTGCGAGACGCTGGATCGGTATAAATAAACTGATATGCTGATCCGACTCCTCTGACAGGACTGAAAAGAGCATATGTTTGATCAGTTCGTTTATTTCATGTCTGCTGCTGAGCAGGATAGATCTTTCGTCAGATGCACCGGTAATAACTTCCGAATTAACCTTATCATAGACTATATGCGGATTGCCGAAACGCGTTGATTCATTTTCGGAATCAGCTTTAAAGGTTTCGAGCAGCTTCAGTATATTTTTTCTGCTGTTATACGAAGAAGTAGTCAGCTTATCAGACATATAAATATCTCTGATATGATTCTTTTCACCTTCAGAGATGTTTAAAATATCAAGAAGACTCCGAAGCTGTGAGGAGGTCGGCAGACGTTTGCCCTTCAGAATCTGGTAGAAGGAGGATCTGTCGATACCAAGCATCTGTATAACGGAATTCTTGGATGTTAAGGTGTCACTTATGTATTGATTTAAAACTTCACCGGTTGAATACATTTTACTGTTTCCTTTTCGATAGAATTGATCGTGGACGATATAATAATTTGCCCAATAAATTATTTTAAATATAAACTGTTTTTAATGCAACTTTTTATTTTTATCATTGATATAAGAACTGTATTTCATCATCTGTTTTGAGTATCAGGAACCAGATAAGGACGGCTCAGGTTGATTTGGCATTAATTGAGTCGCGTATAATAATAAATAGTAGCATTTTTCATGTAAAAGTATTAAAATATTTGGGTAATGCAAATGAAAAGGAAGTGAACCTTGATGAAGAAGTTACTGCTTATAGCTCCTGAAGATGAGCTTTCAGTTGATTTTTCCGGGCTGCTTTCGCAAGATTTTGAAGTTATCAGAGCTATTGATGAGGATAGTGGTTTTAAGATCCTTGATGACAGACTAGACGAAATCGCAGCTGTACTTATTGATCTTGATCTGACAAGAAATACCGGTTATAGGATTAAGAACCTTATGGATAGGAATATGATTTTTGCATCTGTTCCTGTCATTGCCATAACTGACCATACACCTGTTGAGGAAGACCTTGAATGTCTGAAAAACGGATACTCAGAGCTTCTTTCGCCTCCGGGTATCAGAGAGATTGTTATAACAAGAATAAAGAATGCAATCCGTGCAAAGGATTCCTTTACATATACTGAAATGCAGAAGATGCTTAAGCAGCTTCCGTCAAACATCTATCTTAAGGATGAGAAGGGAAGGTATGTTTTCTGTACCCAGTACTGGCATCATCTGCATCAGGCGGGTGAAAAGCATTGGACTATCCGTGGAAAAACTGATGTTGATATACGTAAGGATAAGCAGAATGCCCTTAAGGCTATGGAGACCGATCAGGTCATGCTCCGCACAGGTGAAGGAACCGATTATATTATCGAGGAAAATGATGATGGTATTCAGGAGTTCCTTGAGCTTATCAAGAGACCTGTTTTTGATGAGGATGGTAAGATCACGGGTATAATAGCTCTTATTAATGATGTGACTGAGAAGCAGCTTCTCAAAATGGAGCTTGAGAAGAGATCCAAGACTGATCAGCTTACCGGCCTGCTTAATAAAGCGGCGGTTGAGGAACTTATAGATATGCTTCTCACCAATTATTATCATGACGAAAAGAAATGCGCACTTCTTATGATCGATGCAGATCATTTTAAAAATGTCAATGATTCTTTCGGGCATATTGCAGGTGACAGAGTGCTTGCAACAATAGGGCGCATCATTAACAATACATTTAAGGGAAGTGATGTTGCGGGACGTGTCGGCGGAGATGAGTTTATGGTATTTCTTCGTGATATTGATTCCGTTGAGTCTGCTGAATTTCTGGCAAAGAAGCTTCAGGAGGAGGTGCTGAATGCCTTCAGCGGAGATCTTGAAAAATGTGTAAGCCTTTCAATAGGCATATCCATGTATCCTGAGCATGGTAAGAGATTCCCTGAAATGTATTATGCTGCTGACAAGGCTCTTTATTATGTGAAGGAGCACGGCAGAAACGGATATCATATATTTCAGGGAGCAAACGAATAAAACCAGGTAATTTATATTTAAGGAGACATAAAAACAATGCGTAAAACAAAGATAGTATGTACCATAGGACCTGCAAGTGAATCTGAGGAGGTTTTGAAGGAACTCTGTCTGGCCGGAATGAATGTTGCCAGACTTAATTTTTCACACGGAACTCATGAAGAGCACCTTGCAAGGATAAATACGATAAGAAAGGTCAGAGAGGAGCTTCAGCTTCCTATAGCCATCATGCTTGATACAAAGGGACCTGAATACAGGATCGGTACCTTTGCTGATGGTAAGATTAACCTTTCTGAGGGCGATGAGTTCATTTTTACGACCGAGCAGATCGTTGGAGATGACAGCAGGGTTTCGGTAAGCTATGCCGGACTTGCAGACGAACTCGAGGTTGGTGATACTATCCTTTTAAATAACGGACTTATGACCTTTGAGGTTACCGGAATAGAGGGTAATAATATAAAGACAAAGGTTGTGATCGGCGGAGAGCTTTCAAATCGTAAGAGTATGGCTTTCCCTGGAAAGCATATTCATCAGGAATACCTTTCAGAGCAGGACAGAAAGGATATCATCTTCGGTATCGAGAATGGAGTTGATTTTATCGCATGCTCCTTCGTTTCCGTAAAGCAGGATCTGATGGACATCCACAAGATACTTGATGAATATGATGCTAAGAACATCGAGCTTATTGCCAAGATAGAGAATCAGTCTGGCTTCGATAATATTGAGGAAATATGTGAAGCCTGTGACGGTGTCATGGTCGCAAGAGGTGATATGGGTGTTGAAATATCCATTGAACGTCTTCCGGCTATTCAGAAGAAGCTTATTTCAAAGTGCCGTATGCTTGGTAAGAGAGTAATCACCGCGACAGAGATGCTTGAATCCATGATCCATAATCCACGTCCGACCAGAGCAGAGGCAACAGACGTTGCAAATGCGGTTTATGACGGAACAAGTGCAGTTATGCTTTCAGGTGAAACAGCTGCCGGAAGTTATCCGGTTGAAACCGTACGTACCATGGCGAAGATCTGTGAGGCAACCGAGCAGAATATCAATTACAAGAAGAGATTCTATAATGCGGATGTTGAGATAAGAAGTGATATTGATGCTATTTCGCATTCAACCTGCGGTATGGCTATTGACGTGGGAGCTAAATGCATCGTTGCATGTACGCTTTCAGGAATCACTGCGCGTATGGTTTCACGTTTCAGATCGCCGGTTGATATCATAGGCCTTACAACTGATGAGGCTACATGGCGTAAGCTTGCGCTTTCATGGGGAGTTACTCCGGAGATGTGCGAGACCTTCCCATCAACAGAGGTTCTGTTCTACAGTGCCAAGAAGGTCGCACAGAAGAGCTTTTCACTTAATAAGGGCGACAAGATAGTTATTACCGGTGGTGTTTCCGGTACTTCGGGCGGAACCAACCTTATCAAGATTGATGAGATATAAATATTGATTAACAATTGCCGATGATGATATCCTGATGGTTTTTAAATGAATAGTATTGTCATTGTCGGAAATAATATATTTGAATGTTTGCATATTTATAATAATTAGCATATTCGTTGTTTGATATATATTTTAAATATCATGATTTTGGAGATAAATAAAGCATCATGGGCAGACTGCTTGTAAGGACATTTATAAAGGATTACGATGACACTCAGAATCCTGAGGTCAGAAAAAAATACGGGATGCTTGCCGGAAGCTTCGGCATATTCTGTAATATAATGCTTTCGATACTCAAGATCATCATCGGACTTCTGTCGGGCGCTTTCTCGATAGTCGGAGATGCGGTCAACAATATGTCCGACGCAGCCTCTTCGATAATTACACTTATAAGCTTCAAACTTTCCGGGAAACCGGCTGATAAGGAGCATCCTTACGGTCACGGCAGGCTTGAATATATGTCCGGCTTTATCGTTGCAGTACTTGTCCTTGCCATTGCGCTGAACCTTCTTAAGGAGTCGATAGCACATATCATTAAGAAGGCGCCTATTAATGTCAGCATAGTGACGATAATAATTCTTGCCAGTACCATCCTTGTGAAGCTGTACATGTCTATATTTTATATGTATATCAGCAGGACGATAAAGAGTACTGCCATGAGGGTTACAGCAGTGGACAGCCGTTCTGACTGTATCTGTACAAGCGTGGCACTGATTTCGGTTATAGTCATGCTTGCCTTCGGTGTAAATATTGATGGCTATGCAGGTGCAATAGTCGCTCTCTTTGTTATTAAAGCAGGCATAGAGGGGGCAAGGGATACAACAGCGCTTCTTCTGGGTGAAGGACCGGATGAAGAAACGAGAGCGAGAATACTCGAAACCGCTGCTGAGTATTCTGAGATAATTGAAGCACATGATCTAAGAGTGCATGATTATGGTCCGGGCAGGACGTTTGCATCGATGCATGTTGAGATAAGTACCGAGGTTGGTATGATGAGAGCTCATGAGATAGTTGATGAGATTGAAAGAAGGATCGTTAAGAGCGGACTTGTTTCAGAACTTACTATCCATGTTGATCCTGTAGATAAAAATGATGAGTTTACTTTAGCGGCCAGGAAAAAGGTCGCAGATGAACTACGTCAGATCAACAGCAGTATCACCTTGCATGATTTCAGAGTTGTCCATAATGGGGAGAAGATGCATAAGGTGACTTTTGATATCACGGTTCCTTATGATTTTGATATGACAGACGACCTGATCATGGAGAAGGCAAAGGCTATCGTAAAGAAACTTCCGGGTGAACCTGAAGCAGATATCTTTGTCGATAAATCGTGAAATATATACTGAGTAATAATGTGAAATAATATGATGTATTATAAACTGCAGATAACTGAACTTTGAAGGTTTTTTTGCAACTTGATGATCCGGGATATTTTTGCTTTTAAGAAGATGGAAGGGGGAATACGATGATAGATGCAATATTTGGAAGGGGACCAATAGTTGCTATAGTACTTGAACTGCTAATGGCCATAGGATCATGGTTTGTTTTTAAAAAATGTGAGCGGAAGAAATGGATAGCCTTTATACCGGGACTCAGAGAATATCAACTTTCATTATGCGTTGACAGGGAAAAAACAGGAAGAAAACTGATGGTTGCAACAATCGCAGTTTTTATCATAGACAATATCATGCCGTTTATTGACCAGGGCAAGATAGAGAATTATTCCCTTGATCAGAATATCTGGGTTATGCTTTTTCTTGTGGCTGACATTACATTTGCGATTACAGCCTTTGTATATACACTGAAGATATTCGCAGGATTGTGTGATCTCTTTGGGGTAACAAGAAGCTGGCTGTGGCTGGTTATTCTTGTTGATAACTGTGTTCCTATTTGTATCTGGGGATTCTTTAAGAAATTTCAGCCAAAGGTTATCTATGTTGATGATGATATTGCCGGAGCTGCTCTGTCAGGACAGACAGCAAAGGTACTTGATTCGGGTCTTACAGTAAATATTGAAGAAAGAACGGCAGGAAACTTTCTGAAGAAAAGCTACCTTCTTCGTGATATTCATATGAATATTGAGCCGGGACATATGGTTCTTCTTCTCGGCGGATCCGGAGCCGGCAAGACTACCTTCGTAAATGCTGTTAACGGATATGAACCTGCTAAGGCTCAGATAGTACTTAACGGCAGCAGTATCTATGGTGACTACGATAAGATGAAATATCGTATAGGCTTTGTCCCACAGCAGGATCTTATGCGTATGAATGATACTGTATATAATACAATCATTGATGCTGCAAAGCTCAGGCTTCCTACCAGTATGGATGCCGGAGAAAGAAAAGAACGAGCTATGGAGGTTCTGAAGTTCTTCGGACTTGAACCGGTAAAGGGTAAGCTTGTCGAGAAACTCTCAGGCGGTCAGAAGAAGAGACTTTCGATTGCTATGGAATACATATCTTATCCGGATCTTTTCATACTTGATGAGCCGGATTCCGGTCTTGACGGAGTTATGGCAAGAGAGCTGATGGAGGGACTCAGAAAGATCGCTGATCAGGGCAAGATTGTAATTGTTATTACGCATTCACCTGACAGGGTTATTGACCTCTTTGATGATGTTATAGTACTTGCTAAGGACAGCAAGCTTACGGGACGTCTCGCATATTTTGGCTCTATCGAAAGAGCAAGAGGCTTCTTCGAGAGAGAAGAGATGGAAAAAATAGTTCTCAGGATAAACAGAAAGGAAGAAGGCGGAGAGGGTCTTGCCGATCAGTTTATAGAGAAATATGCGGAGGTGTGCCATGGCTGATAATAGTATTAAAGTCAAAAGTAAAGTTAGTTACAGAGGACGCTTTGCTCAGATTCCGATTTATATAGGCAAAAACTTCCGTATGTTTATTCGACAGAATGACTGGAAGGTTATTCCCATGGCGGCTTTCATAGCACTGCTTGTTTCCGTAGTTGTAAGACACAATTTCTTCGTAACTATGGAAGGAACTGCTATGGGAGCGCTTGCAGTTACAACAATAGCGCTTTGGAACGGATGTTTTAACTCGATTCAGGTTGTTGTCAGAGAGAGAAGTATTGTTAAACGTGAACATCGTTCGGGAATGCATATTACCTCCTACATCTTTTCACATATGGTATATCAGGCTTTCATTTGTCTGCTTCAGACCATAACCATACTGATTGTATTTGAATATACAGGTATTAAGTTCCCGACGGAAGGAACCGTATTCAGTTCTTTTATGATTGATTTCGGAATAACCGTATTCCTGATTACGTTTGCTGCCGATATGATGTCGCTTTTCATATCGTGTGTTGTTAAAACAAGTATGGCAGCCATGACAGTAATGCCGCTTGTACTTATGCTCCAGCTTGTTTTCTCGGGCGGACTTTTCTCACTTCCTTCAAACCTTAAGGGAATGACGAAATTTATGATCTCGAGACAGGGAATCTGCAGTATCGCTGCAGAAAGCGATTATAACGCACTTGTTACCAAATCAGCATGGAAGATGGTAAAGAAAATCGGAAATAGTCCTGATATGGATACTGAAACCAAGCTGATGATACTTAGGCTTGAAGAAGAGGGCTATGATGAGAAAATAAACGAAGAGGCTGCAAAAGCGAATTATAAGCCTGAGTATGAGAGGACAAATAAAAATGTACGTCTCAGATGGGAATTTCTCGGACTGTTCGCATTAGGATTTGCTATGTTGGCAGTCATAAGTCTGGAGTTTGTCGATAAAGACCGACGGTGACGATGGTGTTTATCTGCTGTAGTCAGAAATGTTACGATCATGAATTATTTTAAAATACATTGCGGATGTTTTTTAGATTTATGAGAAACTGCGCAAAAGAAGGGTGAAAGTATGGAAGAAAGAAACAGACCAAGAGCCAGAGAAAAATATGTAACAAACAATGGAAAAGGCGTCGGCCGAAAGGGCGAAGGACTTGGAACAGGTCCTGTCGGTTCATCTGATGTACAAGGAAGAAGAGGAGAGTCCGGTGAAGGACACCATATCAATAAAGCGGCCGCAATAGGTGGCGGCGGTGGTATCCTTGCTGCGATAATCGGTATTATCATGATGCTTTTCAGTGGCGGCGGTTCAGGTGGAGGAACCGGTTCAGGTGGCGGCAGCGGATCCGGCGGTAGCCAGAATATCGGCGGCGGAACGGCTGTAACTGAGGATATCGGCAGCGGAAGTTCCAGTGAAGGCGCAAATTATAAGCTTGATACAACTGTAGCAGCCGGCTCAAGAGAGAAGCGTACCAAGATACTTGGCGATAATAAGGATACAATCACCTTTATGGTATTTATGTGCGGTACCGATCTCGAGTCAAAATATGGTATGTCATCGGCTGACCTTTCAGAGATGGCTTCGGCTGATTTCGGTGATAATATAAATATCATCGTTTATACCGGCGGATGCTCAAAGTGGAAGACCAATGGTATAAGTAATAAGGTAAATCAGATTTTCCAGGTTAAGAAGGGCTCTATGACCTGCCTGGTAACCGATGACGGCAGTAAGCCTATGACAGATCCTGATACTCTGTCCGGCTTTATCAAATATTGTGCTACTAATTTCCCGGCCAACAGATATGAACTTATCATGTGGGATCACGGCGGAGGATCAGTCAGTGGTTACGGCTATGATGAGAAATACCAGAGCAGCGGATCGATGACACTCAGCGGAATCAATAAGGCTCTGAAGGATGCAGGTGTAACCTTTGATATGATCGGCTTTGATGCATGTCTTATGGCTACGGCTGAGACAGCTCTTATGCTTGATCCATATGCTGATTATATGGTTGCTTCTGAAGAGACCGAGCCGGGTATCGGATGGTTCTACACAAACTGGCTTACCAAGCTTGGCGCAAATACATCAATGTCAACACTTGAACTCGGTAAGCTGATAATCGATGATTACACCTATGCCTGCAAGCAGAAATGCCGCGGACAGGCAACAACACTTTCTCTCATAGACCTGGCCGAATTTACAAATACAGTTCCGTCTAAGATCGGAACCTTCTCAAAATCTGTCAGCAATATAATTGAGAACAGCGAATATAAGCGTGTATCTGATGCAAGAAATGTAACAAGAGAGTTCGCACAGAGCTCGAGAATCGATCAGGTCGACCTTGTTAATCTTGCTCAGAATATGAAAACTCCTGAGGGGGAGGAGCTTGCCAAGGCTCTTCAGGGAGCTGTTAAGTACAACAGAACCTCTCTTAATATGGCTGATGCATATGGAGTATCAATATATTTCCCATATCAGAGAACCTCTTATGTTGATAAGGCGTGCCAGAATTATTCAGCTATAGGAATGAATGATGAATACAGTAAGTGTATCCGTAAGTTTGCAAGTCTTGAGACCTCAGGCCAGATTCAGGCAGGTGGTTCAAGTAACGCCGGCTCGTCACTTTTTGATATGCTTGGTGGCAGTTCCGGCGGTGGAAGTGATTCTATTTCAAACCTTCTTGGCGCTTTCTTCGGTGGCAGAAGCCATGTTATAGATGATCTTGATGAATCGAATACAGACTTCATGGATGAGACTGATGTTGATGAAGCAGCTGAGTATATTTCAAATAATTATTTTGATCCTACAAAGCTTGTATGGGAAGACGAGAACGGTACTCCTAAGATCGCACTTGAAAGCGATCAGCTGGCGCTTATACACAGTATAGATCAGAATCTGTTTTATGATGACGGAACCGGATATCTTGATCTCGGACTTGATAATATTTACAGCTATGATGATGACGGAAAGATCGTTGCAGATGTTGACAGAACGTGGATATCTATTAATGGTCAGCCGGTTGCATATTATCATCTCGATACTGTTGAAAATGGTGATGATTATACGATCACAGGTCGTGTTCCTGCAATAATCAATGGCACGAGAGTAAACCTTATACTTGTATTTGATAACGAAAATCCGAAAGGATATATTGCAGGTTATCAGGTTGATTACAGGGAAGGCGAGACAGATGCGGTAGCTAAGATTGAGACAGATCTTCTTAATGAAACAGATGGATCAAGAGTAAAGGTTACATTTATATGTGATTATTATTCGTATGATATGGAATACCAGGATAGCTATGTTATAGGTTATGCTGAACTTGATGGCGTAACAGATGTGATCAGTAATACTGATCTGAGAGAGGGAAGGGTTAAGATTGCTTACGTCTTTACTGATATCTACAATCAGAAGTACTGGACACCGACGTTGTCAAGATAATAAATCAAAACTTAATAGTGGTGTTTAACTCAAATAAAACATGCCCCTTCGTGTGTAGCTGTCGAATACACACTCACGGGCATGTTTTAATTTGAGTATTAAGAAGCAAAACGACATAATTTGCAAATGATTTGCAAAATACTTCTTGACAACGGGCAGTGTCTTTGGTAGTATACATTTTGCAAGTGATTTGCGTTTTTTATTTTGCGGCCGGATTGTAAAATAAATGAATGGTCTGACGGGATCATTAAAGTAAGGGTGATGATATATTATGAACGATAAGATGGTCTGTTCGGATAATCAGAAGAAGGAATATCGTACACGCTGTAAGGATATTATTATGAACTATATTGAGGCTCATAAAAATGAGAGATTTTCAGCGGCGGATATAACTGATTATATTGAGAAGAGTGGGGCTAAGATCAATCTGACAACTATATATCGTAATCTTGACAAGCTTACGGCTGACGGAAAGCTTATCAAAACGAAGAATCCTTCGAATGATTGTGCTTTTTATCAGTTTGCTGAGAAGGACAGTCGATGCGACGGACATCTGCATATTCAGTGCAAGGTCTGTGGCAGAGTAGTTCATCTGAATGATAAATATATGGCGGATGTTTATGGCTATCTGAAAAAGGAACAGGGCTTCAGACTTGATTTCCGCGAATCTGTACTTGTTGGAGTGTGTAACAGATGCAGGATCATGCCTGTCTGAACTGCTAAATAAGCTTGTATGCAGAACATGGTTTTCAGGCGAAATTAATCTGATCGATGTGATTTGAATCGTATTAACATTAACGGAGAGTTAAAAGATGACAGAATTAAGAGACACAAGGAAAATTAGAATTATAAGCAGGACTGCAGTATTTGTAATCGCTTTAGTAATGGCTATTTACGGCTTGACAGGCTGCGCAAAGAGCAAGAAGGATAACGGAAAGATAAAAATCGTATGTTCGATATTTCCTGAATATGACTGGATCAGAGAAATAATCAAAGGAAATGAAGATAATTTTGACGTGACTATGCTGATGGCAAATGGTGCCGATCTTCATAACTTCCAGCCGACAGCTGACGATATAATGAGAATATCTGACGCGGATATATTTATCTATGTCGGAGGTGAGTCTGATAAATGGGTTGCAGATGCTCTTAAGGAAGCTAAGAATAAAAATATGATCGTTATGAATCTGATGGATGTTCTCGGAGACAGGCTGAGAGAGGAAGAGCTTGTTGAAGGAATGGAAGGCGAAGAAGAGGAAGAAGATGAGGAAGAGGAAGAAGGACCGGAATATGATGAACATGTCTGGCTTTCAGTCAAGAATGCAGAAATCTTCGTTAAGGCTATAGAAGAGAGAATTGCTTCGCTTGATAAGAACGAGACAAGAGTTAAGAAATATAAAGAAAATGCAGACAATTATATCGCTAAACTCGATGAGCTTGATAAAAAGTATGAAGCTGCTGTTGAGGGCGCGTTATTTGACACAGTCGTTTTTGGAGACAGATTTCCGTTCAGATATCTGGTCGATGATTATAATCTGAATTATTATGCAGCATTTATCGGCTGCAGTGCCGAAACCGAAGCGTCCTTTAAAACAGTAACCTTCCTTGCTGAAAAGGTTGATAAGCTGGGAATTGATTCGGTTATGGTTATCGAGACATCTGACCAGAAGATAGCAAAAACGATAATAGATAATACAAAAACCAAGGATCAGAAGATACTTGTACTTGATTCCATGCAGGCTGTTACAGCTAAGGAAGCCAATAGCGGTAAGAATTATTATGACATCATGGAGGATAATCTGAATATCCTCGTAGATGCACTTAACTAGTATTTACTGATAATTATTAGAAAATTACTCATATGCACTGAGACCGTTTGGGTTGTAACGGAAAAATTAGTTCCGAAACATCCGGTTTCAGGGCATATGATTTTGTGGTTTATAATATATATAAGTGAGGAAAGAAAATGGCGTATATCGTTTGCGAAGATCTGGCTGTGGGTTATGAAAAAAAGCCTGTAGTCGATAATATTAATTTCAAGGTTGAGAAGGGCGACTATCTGTATATAGTCGGAGAAAATGGTGCGGGTAAGAGTACTCTTATGAAGACTCTACTTCATCTTACTGCGCCTGTGTCAGGAAAAATAATATATGGTGATGACATCAAACCTTATGAGGTTGGTTACCTGCCTCAGCAGACGATAGTACAGAAGGATTTTCCGGCTTCGGTATATGAGATAGTTCTTTCCGGCGCATTGTCAAAATCAAAGCACAGGCCGTTTTACAGCAAGGAGCTAAAGGAACTTGCCAGAGAAAATATGGAGAAGATGGGCATCTGGGATATGCGTAAGAAGTGTTATCGTAATCTTTCAGGTGGTCAGCAGCAGAGAGTTCTTCTTGCAAGAGCACTTACTGCGACAACAAAGCTGCTTCTCCTTGATGAGCCGGTCAGCGGACTGGATCCGAGGGTGACAGCGGAAATGTATACACTTATCAATGAATTAAATCAGGATGGCATTACAATAATAATGGTATCTCATGATATTGAGGCTGCGCTTAAATATGCCAAGACTATTCTTCATGTCGAGGGCGAGAAGAGCTTCTTCGGAACAAGGGAAGAGTACTTGAAGAGCAAGGAATACAGGATGTTTATGGGTATTTCAGGACATGAGGATCATTTAAATTACGGTGATAATAACGTTGAAACAAAAGTATCAGATAAGAGTCAGGAGGTAAAATAATATGAGTGAATATTCGATTATGGATTATCTCCAGTATTCTTTTGTCAGATATGCGATCATAGTCGGAGTTCTGATAGCTCTGTGTTCATCGCTCCTCGGCGTAACACTTGTACTTAAGAGATATTCCTTTATCGGTGACGGACTGTCACATGTGGCTTTCGGTGCGATGGCTGTTGCTTCAGTGCTTAAGCTTTCAAATCTGAATTATCTGACACTCCCTGTTACGATCGTTTCGGCGGTTCTGCTTCTGAGAGTCGGTCAGAATACCAAGATCAAGGGTGATGCGGCTATAGCAATGCTTTCTGTTGCATCACTTGCAATAGGCTATATGCTGATGAATGTATTTTCAACCTCGGCAAATGTATCCGGAGATGTCTGCAGTACGCTTTTCGGATCGACCTCGATTCTGACGCTGCAGAAGACTGATGTTAATCTCTGTATATATCTGTCGATAGCGGTAATTATAATCTTTGTTGTATTTTATAACAGGATTTTTGCTGTTACCTTTGATGAAAACTTTGCGAAAGCAACAGGCACGCCGGCAAACAGCTATAATCTCTTGATTGCAATAATAACTGCGGTTATAATTGTTCTCGGAATGAATCTGGTTGGATCGCTTCTGATATCAGCGCTTATTATCTTCCCGGCTCTTTCGGCTATGAGAATAATCAGAAACTTCAAGGGCGTTGTTATCTGTTCGGTGATAATATCGGTTATATGTGCATTTGTTGGTATTATTGTATCGCTTCTTTTCTCGACACCGGTCGGTTCAACCATTGTTACAACCGATATGGCTGCGTTCCTGATATGCTTTACGATTGGAAAGATAGCGAAGATTGACTGATTGCGAAGATCATTTCTATATGTGCAGAAGAATGAAGGTGGAAAAGATGTTTAAACTGAGAATAAACAGGAAAATATTTGTTGCAGGAGTTATGGCGGGAGTTTTCGCATTATCCGCTGCCGGCTGCGGTAAACAGCAGGGCGGAAGCAGGCTTCAGAGTACAAATCAGGTTGAAAATGCGATCAAGGATCAGATGAATAAAGAGGATGGAAGTACTGCTAAGCCGGCCGATATAGTAACCACGGAAGAAGTTACAACTACTGAAACAACAACGGAAGCTGATTCAGAAAAAGACAATACAGCAGAGGTTGTTACTTCAGATACGCTTAGTACTGATGATCAGACAACAACAGAAGATGTTACAGAGGAGATACCGACTCTGGATATTGATCCGTCAACTATTGATTATTCTGATATCGACATTGACCTTACGACTATGAGCAGTGATATGGTTTATTCGACCGTTTACCAGATGGTATATAACCCTAAGGACTATATCGGTAAGACTATAAAGATGGCCGGACAGTATTTTGTTGCATATTCCAATAATCCGGAAAATACGAATTTTTATAATTACTGCCTTGTTGCCGATGCAACCGCCTGTTGCCAGCAGGGGCTTGAGTTTGCCTGCGCAGACGGTCACAATATATATCCGGATGACTTCCCGGAGGATGAGACAAATATTGAGGTTGTAGGTGTATTTGATATGTATGAGGAAGAGGGTTATACTTATACACGTCTCAATTATGCCAAAATGGATGTTGTAAATTAGGAAGAGCATGTCAGGATTTATATCATAAAATTTCATGTGAAAAGTTTTTGAGGTAAAAAAGATTTTGTAAAGTAGACACATACGGTTTACCGTGATAAAATAAAACCGGTCGCCATCTGGCGGTCGGTTTTTTGTGTAGATAATGAGCCAAGTGACGGCATGCGTGATATCACGCAAATGCAGGCATTTGGCGAATATCCATCACCGAGTGACGGGGTTACGAGGGGATGAGCTGACGCAGTCAGCATCTGCACAATGTGCAGATAATAAGATTATAAATACTCAGGAGGAAAATAAAATGAGTGATATGAATATAGTTTGTCTGGATCTTGAAGGAGTTCTTGTACCGGAAATATGGATAGCTTTTGCCGAAGCAAGCGGTATTCCGGAGCTTAAGAGAACAACCAGAGATGAACCTGATTACGATAAGCTTATGAAGTGGAGAATCGGAATCCTTAAGGAGCATGGGCTCGGACTTAAGGAGATTCAGGAAACCATCGAGAAGATTGATCCGCTTCCTGGAGCAAAGGAATTCCTTGACAGCCTTAAGGAGCTTACACAGGTTATAATTATAAGTGATACCTTTACTCAGTTCGCAAAGCCTCTTATGAAGAAGCTTGGCTGGCCTACACTTTTCTGCAATACGCTTGAGGTTGCTGAAGATGGTGAGATCAAAGGCTTTAAGATGAGATGCGAGCAGTCTAAGCTTACAACTGTTAAGGCTCTTCAGTCAGTTGGATTTGAGACTATCGCCAGCGGTGACAGCCATAACGATCTCGGAATGATCCTTGCAAGCAAGGCAGGCTTCCTCTTCAGATCTACAGACGCTATCAAGGCTGAGTATCCTGATCTTCCGGCATTTGAAAGCTATGATGATCTGCTTGATGCTATCAAGAAGGCTTTATAGATATGATAAATACTGTAATCGTTACTTTATCGATTGTGTAATAATACTGAAATATGTCGAAATAAAGATATTGATATTATATTATGTCGATATATGAAGATGATTGATCATATTTGTATTATGATTTGAATGATTATGGAGAAGCAATGGCAGAGAAAATATATACAATTCCTGTAAATGATGCCTGGAGCAGCGGATGCGAATGTCCGCTGTGCAGGCTTTATAAGGATCTCGAAAGGGATTCGATTGATTTTACCATGGGACCAAGCTATATGGAGGATGATAACAGAGAGCAGACCGATAAACTCTGGTTCTGCCCGCCTCACGTCAGGATGCTTTATGCTGAGAAGAACAGGCTTGGTCTTGCTCTTATGATGAATACACATATGAATAAGGCTATAAGAGATATCAGGGAAGCTGCCGCAAAAGGGCATGCTGCCAAGACCGGCCTCTTCAGTAAGGGCTCAGGTAAGAGTGCTGTCGGTACCTATATCGATCAGCTTGAAGCAAGCTGCTTTATCTGCGAGAGGATAGAGAAGATCTTCCCGAGATACATAGATACCATATTTTATATGTGGAAGAATGATAAGGAGTTTCCTGCCAAGTTTAGAGAAGGCAAAGGCTTCTGCATATATCATTACGGGCTTCTCTACGATACAGCCGTTGAAAAGCTCAGCAAATCACAGTGCGATGATTTTACTGAAGCCCTGAATAAGGTTTTCTTCGAAAATATAGAACGCGTCAATTCTGACGTCAGCTGGTTCATCGATAAATATGACTACCGTTACAAGGATGCTCCGTGGAAGAACTCCAAGGATGCCCTCCCACGTGGAATAATTAAGTGTAGTCATGACATAGTAGAGTGATAATTATTAATAATAGTCTGGATGTATATCCACCGAAACATCAGAATAATGCATTTGATAATGCGTTGTTATGATGGTGAGGTGGTAGAAAAATGAGAGGTTAAAATTGATAAAAATAGATAGTATTGATAACTACACCTTAATTAGTTCATGTGCTCTCCCTGAACAGGACGGAACAGGTTATCTTCTCCGTCATAACAAGTCCGGTGCGAGAGTACTTCTTGTGGATTGTAAGGATGATAACAAAGTGTTCTGTATCGGATTCAGAACGCCTCCGACTAACAGTAGGGGTATTCAGCATATTATCGAGCATACCGTGCTCTGCGGTTCAAAGAAATATCCTGTTAAGGATCCTTTTGTAGAGCTTTGCAAGAGCTCGCTCAATACATTCCTTAATGCAATGACCTATCCGGATAAGACCATGTATCCGGTGGCAAGCTGCAATGATAAGGATTTCAAAAATCTTATGGATGTATATCTGGATGCTGTATTTAACCCGAATATTTACGACAGGGAAGAAATCTTCAAACAGGAAGGCTGGCATTATGAGATGGAGTCGGTGGATTCACCGCTTACCATAAATGGTGTTGTTTACAACGAGATGAAGGGCGTGTATTCATCTGCAGATGCCGCAGCAGGCAGGGCAGTTACCATGTCACTTTATCCGGACAGTATTTACAGCCTTGATTCGGGTGGAGATCCTGACGATATTCCTTTCCTTACCCGTGAGGAGTATCTTGATTATCATGGAAAATACTATCATCCGTCGAACAGCTACATCTATCTCTATGGAGATATGGATTTTAATGAGAGGCTTGAGTTCCTTGATAAGGAATACCTTGCTGCATATGATGTTTTGGAGCTTGATTCAACCGTTAAGGAGCAGCCGGCCTTTAGTGCGCCTAGAGAATATACCTCTTATTATGCTGTATCAGAGGATGATGAGCTTACCGAAAATACATATTTAACCTACAATACAGTTATCGGAAAGAGTACGGATGTAAAGTTAAATACAGCCTTTGATATTCTGTGCTATATGCTTCTTGATGCACCGGGCGCGCCTCTCAAGAAGGCCATCGTAGACACCGGAATATGTGCTGAGGTTGACAGTAATTATGAAGATGAGATAATGCAGCCTGAATTCACTATGATCGCGAGAAATTCCGATGAAGAAAATAAGGATGTATTTATCAGTACTATAGACGATACACTCAGAAAGCTTGCTGATGAAGGGCTTGATAAGAGGTCTCTTGAGGCGGCTCTCAATCATTTTGAATTTAAGCATAAGGAATCCAATTACGGACGTTATCCTAAGGGACTGATCCTTATTCTCGATGCGATGGGCAGCTGGCTTTATGACGAGGATGAAGCCTTCACGAGATTTTCACTGGACTCAGTTTATGAGGAACTCAGGAAAGGCATAAGTGAAGGATATTTTGAAGAGGTTATCAGAAAATACATCCTTGATAATCCGCATAAGACATATGGCGTGACAAAGCCTTCAAGAGAGATTGCCGGACAGAAGGAAAAGGCCCTGATAGAGCGTCTTGATAAGCTTTCTGCTGAAATGACAGATGAAGATAAAAAAAGAATAGTTGATGATACGAAGCATCTTAAGAAATATCAGGAGGAGCCTTCTCCGGAGGAGGATCTTGAGAAGATTCCGATGCTGACTATCTCTGATATTAAGAAGGAAGCACGTAAGCTTAAAAACAGAGAGACGGTTGTTGATGATATAAAGGTGGTTCAGCATGATATATTTACGAATGGAATAAGCTACCTTGAATTCACCTTTGACACAAGCTGCCTTAGGGACGATGAGATTTCGGTTGCTTCACTTCTGTGCGAAATACTGAAATATGTCGATACGGATAATTATACTGAGAGTCAGCTGGCGGGTGAGATTGATATAGAGACCGGCGGCGTTGCTTTCGGAACTACTGTACTTACAACCGTTTCGGGAAGGGCAGTACCGTATTTCTTCGCTAAAACCAAATGCTTTGATGATAAGCTTTCCGAAGGTGTAAGACTTATTGATGAGATACTTAACAGATCTCATATAACCGACAGAAAGAGGCTGAAGGAGATAATTGCCGAGACCAAGGCAAATATCAGAAGTGATCTCGTGGAGTCAGGTCATCTGACCGCAGGACAGAGGGCTGCTTCATATCTGAATGCTGCCAATTATATCAAGGAACGTCAGGAAGGTGTTGATTATTACAGATTTATCGACAGACTTGACAGAGGCTTTGATGAGCTTTATGAAGAAACGGCTGCTTTACTTAAGGATGTGCTGAGCAAGATACTTCGTAAGGACAATCTTATAGTTTCATTTACGTCTGACAGGAAGGCTGAAGAAGCGCTTGCCGGAGTAATGAAGGCTTTCACGGATACCTTATCGGAGAAAGTAATTCCTGCAAATGAAGTGTTTGAGCTTACTGTTAAAAATGAAGGCTTTACGGCGGCTTCACAGGTTCAGTACTGTGCAGCGGCTGCGAGCTATAAGAAGGCCGGGCTCAGCTATAACGGCGCTTTAAATATTCTCAGGATAATATTTGGCTACGATTATCTCTGGATCAATGTCAGAGTTAAGGGCGGTGCTTACGGCTGCTCGGGAAGCTTCAGCAGATCGGGTATCACTCTTATGACTTCCTACAGGGATCCTAATCTGAAGGAGACCTTTGAGGTATTTAAGGAGGCGTATGAATACGTTGAAGCCTTTGATGTAAGCGAAAGAGATATGACCAAATACATAATCGGAACTATCGGAAGCATAGATCCGCCGCTTACTCCGCAGTCACTGGCTAATTTTTCATATGCAAGCTATCTTGCGGGCATAGATGATGAAATGCTGCAAAAGGAGAGGGATGAGATACTCTCTGCTGACAGTGAGACGATCAGGGGTCTTGCACCATATGTTAAGGTTCTGGTTGATTCGACTGTTATCTGCGCAGTCGGAAATGAAAATAAGATTAGGGAAGCTGCAGATATGTTTGGCGTAGTTGAGAATATTTATAAAGCAGGATGATCATATGACAAATAATTTTAAATCCGGTTTTGTGGCAATTGTCGGCAGACCGAATGTCGGAAAATCAACACTTATGAATTCTGTCATCGGGCAGAAGATAGCCATAATGAGCAGCAAGGCTCAGACAACAAGAAAAAGAATATCAACTGTATATACCTGCGAT
>CAMNMC010000041.1 GCA_946544235.1 uncultured Lachnospiraceae bacterium
AAGATGGATATGGAGGATGCTGCGGGTGCCGGCAGTGAGGCTGGTGTTGTTGCGGCATATGATGTGAGTGGTGATGTTGGTGCCAGCGGTACGGATGATGTTGTTGTGAGTGGTGCAGACGATGCGGTTAGTGTTGTCGGTGTGAGTGGTGACACAGGTGTGGTTGATGTTGCTGCACATGGCATCGATGATGCGGATGGTGAAAAGGATAGGGAAGCGCCGGGGATGGTGATCGACCTCAGTACGAATTACAGGTCGCGCAAACCGGTTCTTGATGCGGTCAACAGGATATTCCGAGAGCTCATGAAGAAGGATCTGGGCGGTATCGATTATAATGACAGAGTTGCTCTTAATTATGGCGCGGGCGAGCAGGGAATCTACGATAAGGAAGGAGATTTTCCGGTTCAGCTTACCGTTATAACCAATCCTTCTGAGGAGGAAGGCGAATCCGGGAAAGCCGACGAAAGAATCACGAACGATGAATACGAAGCGGCAGTGGTTGCGGAGAAGATTGCAGCCATACTTGAGGATGAGAAATTTCTTGTAAATGCCGGAGATGGCACAAAAAGGAGAGTCATGCCATCGGATATAGTTATCCTTATGCGTGGTATCAAGGGCAGGACCGATGTTTATATCGACGCACTCGGAAGAAGAGGCATCGGAGCCAAGGTTGATAATAATGTCGGGTATTTTGATGCTGCCGAGACCGTGACCATGCTGTCAATGCTGAGGGTGATCGATAACCGCAGGCAGGATATTCCGCTTGCAGCGGTTCTTAATTCTCAGATCGGAGGGCTAAGTAACAGTGATCTGATGATCATAGCGGGTGACGATCCTGACAGGAAGAAGTTTTACGAGCGCTGCATGGAATTCATGGAAAAATACGGAAGCCGACGTGAAGTGGCAGTATCCGGAATCACTACAAATGGAGGTACAACAGGTGTTGATGCCGGATGTTTTGGCATGACAGGTGATAATGATATTGAGTTTTTTGGGATGAGTGATGATACAGCGGCCGGTGATGCTGTGCTTTTTGGTGATGCTGCAGATAAAGATACGGAGACGTATGAGAAAAAGCACATCATAGCTGTGAAGCTGGATAGATTCTTCGGAATGGTTAATGAGCTGGCTGATAAGCAGGGATATATAACAATTGCTGCGATGATCAGAGAAATCCTTGAGCGCACCGGATATGATATTTATGTGTCATCACTTCCATCCGGGGACAGAAGACTTGCAAATCTGTCTATGCTGATGCAGAAGGCAGACGATTTCGAACAGAGCAATTTCAGCGGACTTTTCGATTTCCTCAGATATATTGATAAATGCAGGATCCACGATATTGATTTTGCAGAGGCTGACGTTGATGCGGACGGAAGCAATAAGGTAACCATCATGAGCATCCATAAGAGTAAGGGACTGGAGTTTCCGGTTGTATTTCTCGTCGGACTCGGACATGAATTTAACAAAATGGATGCACAGGGAAATATATTTGTGGACGGCGATAATCACCTTGCGGTCAGCTTTATGGATCCGAAGAGAAGGATGATCGATAAGGGCTTTATGATGAAGGCGATGATCAGACTTTCGACTCTCGGCAGGGTTGAGGAGGAGCAGAGGCTTCTCTATGTCGGCATGACCAGAGCTCGCGAGAGGCTGTTTATGACAGGTATCGACAAGAGTTATTATAAAACGAAGTCTGCCGAAATGGATTATAAGACCAGGAGTTCCTTTAAAAATTATCTGACCTGGATCGAGCCCGTTGTCAGCAGGGATGAGGAGAAGTACTTCGAGCTTGAGGTGCTGAGTTTCGGCGATATAAAGGACATCGGAGATAATGCCGGAAAGGATATGAAGCAGGACTATGACAGGCTGGTTGAGGTGCTTGAGAAGGAAGCATTCTCTGATGACGTAAGAAAGAAAGTTAACGAGATCATGGAAATCTATGATCAAAACAAGAACTATTCTTATAGAGAAAGCACCGGTACCAGAGCGAAGATGTCTGTGACTGGAATCAAGAAGAGCCTGAATAAGCCGGAGGATGAAGATAGTCTGAGATACGCCGGTGTGGAATATGATGAGACGCAGACTGTGCACGGTGATGAAAAGCCGGCGGTGCAAGGTGAAGCATACGTGGCTGGTCAGAATAGTCAGGAAGATGCATATACTGCGGCAAGGCGAGGAACACTCGTTCATAAGGTATTTGAGCTGATCGATTTTAAGAAGATAGACTGTCCGGCAGATATGAAGAAAGAAGCCATGAAGGCGCTGAAGGATCCGTATTTTACAGATGCTGACAGGCTGGATATCCTTGAATCAAATGATCTCTCAAAGATCAGCCGATTTGCGGATACAGAGCTTTTTAAGGCGATGAAGGCTGCGGATGAGAGAGGACAGCTCTTCAAGGAGGCTGAATTTACCATGGGCGTACCTGTGAAGAGGCTGGAGCGCTTTGTGAACCCGGATGCGAAGTGGGACGAGGTGAATGAGACGACAGGCAATGTGTCAAAAATCACTACAGGGACTGAGCAGTTACAGTTTTCTACAGACCTGGCAGATGAGAAAGACAGAATTGTGTCCAGGGACGTACTGAGTGGTGAAAATGCCGGATCGGATGACGACATAGTGATCATCCAGGGTATCATTGACGGATATTATATAGATGAAGACGGCAGGGCTGTGATCATGGACTATAAGACCGACAGGACGAGGATAAAGGATGAACTTATCCGTCATCACGGCGAACAGCTGAAGCTTTATCAGGAGGCTCTTTCCGGGATTAAGGGAGTTGAAGTGAAGGGACTTGTGATCTATTCTCTTGAGGTTGGAGAGGTTCCAATCGTCTGAAAATGAATTATTCTTAAATAATTTAAGAATAACTGTAAAAAAACCGCTATTTTCCTATTGAAAAAAATTTTCATATGTAATATAGTCTTTTTGCAGAACTTGAACGGGCAATATGGGGAAGATCCTCAAAGCCCAGAAAAACATATTAAAATAATAAAAAAGAAAGGGAGTATGAAAAACATGAAGAAAATAACAAAAAGACTTTTTGCTATTATCCTGGCTGTATTTTTTGTTGTTACTCTGATGCCGGCTGTCAGCTACAACAAAAAGGTTGATGCTGCAACTGAAAATGTTTACGCAACAACTGCAACAACAGATTCCATTACAATTAAATGGGCAAAACAATCAGATGCCGTAAAGTACTATATCGGATATGGTTCATCTTATACCAAAGCATCCGAAATGGCGGACGCAAAGAAGTATCCTGTAAGTAAATCAACAGATACATATACTATCAAGAATCTTAAGGCTGGAACAAATTATTGTATATATGTTAAATATGCAACTAAGTCAAGTACCTACGTATGGAGTGTTGGATCAACAGACGCAGGAACAATTGGCAAGAAGATTTCTGTTTTCGATCTCGACAGTTATTCTTCACCAGCGTCAGGCACCGGTAAGGCTAGTTTCGAGGTTGATTGGAAGAGAATCGAAAGCGCTGACGGATATCAGTATGAAGTATACTCAAATGGTGGAACAAAGCTTACAACTCAGACTACATCGTCTAATTACTTTTATTACACAGAGGCTAAGCATAATGCGACATATAAGATTCGTGTAAGAAGTTATGTTGAAATTAACAGTAAGAAGAAGTACAGCGAATGGTCAGCTTATTATTATGTGATCAGCCAGCCATATATTTCAAGTGCTAAGATCAACTCAAAGAACCAGCTTTCACTTAAGTGGGAGAAGGTTTCCGGAGCTACTTCATATGAAATCTGGGTTTCATCAAGTAATGGAATTATAGGTTATCAGAAGCTTGCAACAACAACAGGTACATCTAAGCAGATTGCAAAGATTGACGGCAAGGCATTCAGCAAGAGCAAGTATTATTATGTAATCATTCGTGCTGTAAAGAAGGTAGGCAGTACCAACCGTTACAGTGGATCATCATATTATACGACAATTAAATAATATTAACATAATTAATCCACGACAGATGGCAGTCACGTGATGTGATGTATCTGTCGTGTTTTTTTTGTTAGAAAAAATATTTCCGGAAAAGCAAAAAGTGTCCGAAATTTGATATGCAGGTCATAAATTTTGTATTGTAAATAGCTGGACAATATAATAAAATAAATGTAGATATGAATATTGGGCAAAACAAGGGAAACCTTGCGACGCAAAGCTATAGGGTCTGGAGAGATCGGGAGATTTCGAATGATAGCCAGTTGCAGGCTGATCGCAGTAGTATCAGAAGATCAGCTTTCTGATAAGGTGAGATAACTCCAGTTACCATTAGCAGATGGTGATTGGAGTTTTTATTATATTTGGATGAAAAGAATGGGGAATGGTTAATAAACCGGAGGTGGTTGCATGATGATGAAGGATAGCAGGAAGAGAATATTATTACCGATCATTCTCGGTATTATGATGTTTGCTCTCAGTCTCACCGCATTTTCTCTTGATGATGTATATGCAGCATCTGATAATGAATATATTTCCGTTTTGGATGATAACAGATATGTCGATTCAGGAGTTCAGAAGGCAACAGATGAAGTAATGAAGTATGACTTCAGCAGCAGTGCCGATTATAAGAAGTGTGTTGAGAAGGTTAGAAAAGAACTGAAGAATCACAGCAGTTCTATCAGAATAGAGATAATCAAGAACAGCGCATCTGTTAATGAGTGGGCTACTATACCGGTGAAGCTTTTTAATGAGGCAACTTCACATACCGGCAATGGTGATGAAGGCGATTATATCAGATATCAGATAAGCGGATATAAAGTTAAGGTTTCTATTTACAGCAACAGTTATATTTATGAATACTGCGATATCGGATATTTTACAACACTTGCGCAGGAAGAGGCTGTTACCGCTGAATGCAGCAGGATCATCAAGAGTCTTAATCTCAGCGGCCTGGATAACTATACTAAGATTTATAAAATATATAACTATTTATGCAAGAATGTAACTTATGACTGGGCAGGATATTATAATAACAGTACAAATATTGAGCATTCCGCATATTCTGCTCTGATCAGAAAGACGGCTGTTTGTCAGGGATATTCGGTTGCATTGTACCGTCTCCTCCTTCAGGCAGGCATTGATGCCCGCGTTGTAACCGGATATCTCTGTGGAGAAGGACACTCATGGAATATCGTTAAGCTGGGCAGCCTGTATTACTGCCTTGACGCTACAAACGATGCAGGATATTCATCATATAATAATTTCCTCAGAGAGGATAATTATGATGATCATGTAAGAAAAATCAATGCTTACGAAGAGGATTTTGATAAGAATTACCCTATCTCAAGCAAGAGATATGCTAAGGAAGCTCCGAATTCTCATAGTTACGGCAGCCCGACATGGAAATGGACCGGAACAGATAAAGCAGTTGCAACATTTGTATGTAAGAATGACAGCAGTCATGTCAAGAAGGTTACGGCAAAGATCTCTGTCAAAACAATAAAGAAGGCTACGATCAATGCGGCAGGCAAGAAAAAATACACAGCTAAAGTAACTCTGAATGGCAAGACATATCAGAACACCAAGACTGTTGAGTATTATCTGTTCGATAAATCCAAGACAGGTATCCAGAAGTATAACGGCGTGATGTATTACACGAAGAAAGGTATAAAGCTGGCTTCGTTTACAGGCTTCGCCAAATACAGCGGTAACTGGTATTACGTGAAGAGCGGTAAGGTAAATAGTTCACTGACAGCAATCGTTAAGGGAAAGGTTAACGGAGAGAAGGCATCATGGTACGTTAAGAATGGTAAGGTAAGACTTGATTTTACCGGCACAGTAAAGATTGGAAGCAAGACATATAAGATTAAGAAAGGAAAGGTTCAGTAAGCTTTAAAATTGTAATTTAACAGAAATAAAAAACAAGGGCGCTGCTGCGGCAACGCCCTTGTTTCTTTTTTTAGTTCTTTTCATCATCAAGTCCGAGCATATAATCGGAGGATATTGAATAAAGCTTACAAAGGGAAATGAGGTGTCTGATGGGAAGTTCGTTGGCACCACGTTCATAACGAGCATACATGGTCTGTGATATACCGAGCTTTTCAGCAACATAGACCTGAGTATAGTCGGCATCTTCTCGAAGATCTTTCATTCTTCGGCGGTAATCAATTTTGAAGATATCATTGTTTGTATTACTCATAACATTTAACCTGAATTAAACAACAAATTATGGTTAACAAAATGAGTATATCAAGATAGATTTTTTATTGGTGGAAATAGTACACATATTTACTAACAAAGAATATGGAAAGCGATATAAGGTGAGATTAGGATTTTTCAAGTTTCTGAGTGTTGGACTTTTTTTGTATATGTTTGCATAAATTTTGTATTGAACATAGTACATATATGTACTAAAATAAGATATAGTTATATTGGGCAAAACAAGGGAAACCTTGCGACGCAAAGCTATAGGGTCTGGAGAAATGATGAGTTTTAAATGACAGCCAGTTGCACTTTATATGTTCAGACTTTCGGATTCTATATAAGGTCTGTTTTTTTATTTATTCTAGAAAGAAAGAGAGGGTAAGGTTATGAAGAAAATTAGGAAGCTGTTGGCGTTATTTATGATCCTGGCCATATCTGTCGGGTATGCAAAGATAGTGTTTGCTGAGACGATGAGTCAGGCAACGAGTATCTCGTTGAACAAAAAGTATGAGTTTACTATGAAACAAGGTCAACAAAAGTTTTATAAATTTAAGGTGAGTAAGTCTGGTGGGTTTGATTTTTATATTCAATCAGATTATGGTGTGCGTTTTTGTTTGGTAGATGCTTCGGGCGAACACGAAACAAGAATAACATATGCTGATCTTAGTACTAGTTATAATTCAAATTTGGGTTGTTATTCGGAAGAACAGTATTATCAGTTATTTGCGGGAACATATTACATTAAAATATGGAGTATAGAGTCTGGTGATAATACATTTAATTTCTCGTTTAAAACGAAATATTATTCATCAGAAGAATCATTTACAGAAACATGGAATTCCAGATATGACTCCGTTTTTTCAACGGCTAAGGAATTAGAACTGGGTTCATTATACAATGGATACTTAACCGGTGATGGTGCATATGCTTTTCCGAATGATACTTATGATTATTATAAATTTGACGTAAGCACCGCAGGCACATACAGGTTACATACTGAAAGAAATTTAAATGATTTTAGGGTTCGATTGCTTAATAGTAATGATGAGACAATAAAACAGTATTGGCATTTTACATCAGATGGTATCGCCCTGGAATATGATTTCAAACTCGATAAGGGTACTTATTACTTAGAAATATACGGAGGGGATGATCGTAAATATCGGCTGAAAGTTTCCCAGGTGCCTCCAACTATTTCAACTCAGCCGAACAATTGTATTGCGAAAACGGGTGATACGGCAGAATTTACAGTTAAATCAGATTCATATAATGTCAGATACCAGTGGCAGGAGAGTTCTGATGGTGGAAAAACTTGGAAATCATCTAAGGCAAGTGGCAATAAGACAACAACATTTAGACCTAAGGCATCAGAAACAACAGATGGATACAAATATCGTTGCAAAGTATATGTTGGAAGTAAATATAAGTATTCCAAGGTTGTGACTCTTAAGGTTAGGCCATCAATTATAACACAGCCGAAGAATAAGACTGTTACATGTGGCGGAACAGCCAAGTTTACAGTTGCATCTGGTTTTTCGTCTGTAAAATATCAGTGGCAGTATAGTACAAATGGTGGAAAGACATGGGCGAATGCCGGGGCAACAGGTAATAAAACGGCTACTCTGTCTGTGTCAGCAGCGGCAAATCATGATGGGAATTATTATCGTTGTAGAATAACAAGCAAAAGCGGAGCGAATTCTTATTCGAAAGCTGTAATACTTAAAGTTAAGCCGAAGATTACACTTCAACCAAAGGATGTAACGGTAAAGAGAGGAACGACGGCAGTATTTACAGTTAATGCTACCGGAGCTAATCTGAAATTCCAGTGGCAGATCAGTTCTGATGGCGGTAAAACCTGGCACAATACAACTGTTAAGGGAAATAAGACTAAGAAGATAACCATTCAGACAAAAGCTGACCAGAATGGAAAAATATATCGATGCGTTGTATCGAATGGATCTGTCAAAGCTTATACCGATCCGGCTAAGCTTACAGTGAAATAAATGATTGATAAAAAGGGGCTGCCTGTGTCAAAAACAGGCAGCTTTTTTTGTGTATATGAGTATTATGCATTTTTTATTAAGTGATCACAGCTGCCTCAAAAATAACAACAAATCAAGTGCAGTCAAGGGTTTGAGACATACTTTAGTACATATATTTACTATTGCAAATAGTACAAAAATGTACTAGAATATACATATGTTATATCAGCAAAACAGGGGAAACCTTGTGACGCAAAGCTATAGGGCCTGTGGGATGGCAGCCAGTTGCAGATACCTTTTGAAAAATCGCTGTCTTTGGCGATTTTTGTTTTTTGGAGAGGAAATTATGATTACTTATTCTGATTATTCTGATGTTGGTGACAGAGAGAAAAATGAAGACAGTAAAGCGTGTATGTGTGATTCATATAATGGCTTGTTTGTTCTTGCAGATGGTCTGGGTGGTCACGGTAAGGGTGAATACGCTTCCGCTTCGGTAGTTAATACCAGTCTTCAGATGTATGGGTAATTGTTGATTTTGTGAATGAAACTAATTCGTTAGGCCTTGATTATTTCAGTATGACGGTATATAAGTGCCAGGATAATGTTGTATTGGCGTACAGAGGAACCGGTGCTATGGGATTTGGAGAAGGAAAAGAACCCGGTGAGTGGCTGGATAACGTAGTAGGCTATGGAATATTAAACTATCATTCTGAAGAAGGAAAAGCTAAGAAATATGCAAGAAAGGTTGCAAGACAGTATCCTAATTGCAAGATATATATTACAGGACATTCACTGGGCGGATATCTGGCACAGATAGGTGCTGCCGAAATGATGTTAAATACATCGGTCACACCTGAGAGGGTAGTATACTTTGATGGTATGGGTCTTAATATGGATCTGGGAAGTCTTGATGGGATTTTTGCGGTATTAAAATTGGCCAGACTTGCCGGAAGGATATTGCATATTGATGATACAAACGCATTAAAGAATTATTATAACGGTAAAGATAATGAAGATGAGGCAAATCTTGTTTTGATACGTGTTAAGGGAGATGTTGTATCAGCCTTGGGAAAACACTATGGATATGTTAAAGAATTTGATCCGGCACCTGAACACGTGAGTTATATTATACAAAAACAGATTGATGATATACAAAATGACAGCACAATAGACACATTAAGAGTTATGAGCTTTCTAAATGTGACGACAATGTCTGCGTACTTCACATATTACTCTGGCAAATTTGAGTTGAATTCTCTGATGGGATATTTTGAGATAACTCACGCCAGACCATCATTTTATTATCATCTGAAACAAGGAAGGCGGGGGACAGGTGACAAACCATAAGAAAATTAGTTATTCAACAGTGTTCTTTGCGCTTTCAGTTCTCATGGCAATAATTACAGCTGTATTTATTATTCATGCTTTAACACATAAACCTTCAGAATATAGTCTGTCCTTTGTTGAATATGGAGGGATGTTTAATAAAAAGAAGACCGGCGTAGATAAATGGCCTATTGAACCATACTGGTTGATGCACATCATTGGTATTATTGCTATGATCTTGTTGTGTGTATTGCGTAGGATGGAGATAAGCATCAAAGCATGGCAGGCGGTTTTAACAGCTATTATTCTTGCTGTATTTGGCTTTATTGGTGCAAAGATACTTTATGTTATCGAGAATTACAAATATGTAAAAGAAAATGGCATCACGCTTTCCGGTGTTTCCTTTTTGGGTCGGTGTTCGTTATGCCGTTAGCCATTCTGATAGTAAAGAGGATATTACGTATCAAAGTTGGAGATTTGGCATTTATGGATTTCTGTATATCCCCGGGAATTCTTATGCTTGCAATAATCCGAATAGGATGTTTTATGAACGGATGCTGCCGCGGTACTGCAATGTGGGTTAAAGATAAACCATTTGTCTATCCGGTACAGCTTATTGAGTGCTCTTTGGATTTCTGCTTGCTGGGAATCATTATGATGAACCGGATTAAGAAGAGGTTTAGAGGTTGTTTGATATTTCTGTTTATGGTTCTTTATGGTATTATGAGATTCTTTCTTGAGTATTACAGAAATACATCAAAGACAGACAATCTTTTTATCGGGAGAAGTGATAGATATCTTTCAGCAGATACACGTACAGTATTATCTAATGGGCAGATATTTTCTATAATAACTTTTATTGCAGGATTAGTAGTATTGATTTTAATATATAGAAAAATGAAAAAAGAAAAATAGAATTACCATCAGGCTCGGCTTTTGCCGGGCCAGTTGTGTTTAGATGAATGAAGAATTTCTTATATTTGTTTGAACAATTATATATATGCCAAATATGGTACGTAAAGTTACAAAAACCTGAGCCAAAACCACCTCTGAATATTGAAAAACGATTCCAATATTGATATAATATTTGCGGTTATTCATGGGGCCCTGGATCAGGGCCTGAAACCATTTTCAGAGAGGAGATGAACAGTGGATAAATGAGCAAAAAGAAAAGAATAAAGACGATCGTCATCATGCTCATGGTCGTTATCGTACTTGCTGTATTATCAATGGTGATAGGAAGTGACGGCAAGGAGGAGACCATCAAAGAGACGATGAAGGATGCGGTTCTTCATGACGAGAACAAGATAAGCCTGTTCGGGCTGATCGATGTCAATCCGTCGCTTATTTCGGCTTATGTCGTGACCGCTATCATACTCTTCGCAGCGCTGATGATAAGGATATTTGCCATTCCGAAATTTAAATATGTTCCGGGCAAATTCCAGACTCTTATCGAAGAATGGGTAGGACTTTTCAGCGGTATGGCCAAGACCAACAGCCCGCACAGAAACAGATTCCTCGGTATTTATATCTTCACCGCAGGGTCATATATATTTATCGGAACCTGCTTTGAGCTTTTCGGCGTTCAGGCTGTAACAACGGCCGGAAGATCGATGGCACTGCCGGCACCGCTTGCGGATATAAATGCGGCGATAGCGATGGGCTTCATGTCATACTTCGCGATAATGTCGGGCGGAATTGCCGAAAACAAGGGAAAGGGTGTCCTGAAAACACTGAAGGATTTCTCACTTCCGATATCGATGAGCTTCCGACTTTTCGGAGCACTCCTGAGCGGACTTCTCGTAACAGAGATGGTTTATTACTACATCGCACTCAGCTTTGTGCTTCCGGTCATCGTAGGAATACTCTTCACGCTTATACACGCACTTATTCAGGCGTACGTCCTGACGATGCTGACGGCGCTCTTCTACGGTGAGGTTTCCGAACCTGCAGAAGAGAAGCATAAGGCTCCGAAGAAGCCGAAGAAAACAAAAGAGCAGACTGCTAAGCAGGAGGCTGCGTGATGAGGAAAATACAGTTATCACAAGACAGCCACGAGAAATGATACAGATATAGTGGTCATTAATAAGTGGTATATCCGTATGGAAAAACCACTCAAAGAAGATGATCAATAAAAAATCATCGTTAAAATAAGAAACATAATTCTCCGGGAGGAATAATAAAATGAACAAAACATTGAAGGTGCTTCCAATAGTACTCGCTGCATTTATCGTAATGCTTGGTATTTCGATACCGGTACTTGCCAGCGGAAGCAAGAAAGACAAAAATGATGCAGGGGTAAAGATTGAGGCACAGGCAGATGTTGCGGCGCAGGATTATGCGGAGTCTGCGGACGTTATTAAGACAGCTGATTCGTCAAATACAGTTGCAACAGCAGATTCAGGCATCCTTAAGGCTGAGGGTACAGAGGCTGTTGAAGAGGAGAAAGAGGATTCTTCAAAGGGTTCACGTGCTCTTGCGGCAGCTATAGTTGTTGGTATTGCGGCGGCAGCCGGTGCAATCGCAATGGGTATCGCAATTGCCAAGTCTGCAGAGGGTATCTCAAGACAGCCTGAAGCAGCCGGAAATATAAGAACCTCGCTCATGCTCGGACTTGTATTCATAGAGACAGCTATCATCTACGCACTTATTGTTGCTATTTTAATAATCTTTGTAATGTAGCTACCCTGAGTAACTGCAATAATAATTATATACAGACATTGACTGTTTACAGGCAAATGGCTGCATATAATTATTAATATAGATTGCGAAGCAATCTATCATCAAACATAAGCCCGATAGGGCGACAGACGGCGAAGCCGGATTGTTTGATGATTAGCAGTTACGAGGCAGGAAAAAATGTAAATAAATTGACTGATTACAGTCAATAAACAAACGACAGGAGGCACGGGATGCCACTTAATATTGATTTTCAACAGATATTACTCCATCTTCTTAACTTCGCGATACTTTTCACGGGACTTTACATCTTACTCTACAAGCCTGTGAAGGATTTCATGAAGAAGAGGCATGATCATTACAGCGAGATGGATAACAGAACTCGTTCTGACCTTGAAGAGGCTGAGAAGTCTAAGAAGGAGTATGAGGAGAAACTTGCTGCTGCGGAAACTGAGATTCAGGATAAGAAAAGCAAATTCGAAGCAGAGCTTGGTAATCTCAGAAAGGAGCGTCTTGCAGAAGCTGAAAAAGAGGCCGGCAGGATAATTGAGAACGCTCGTGAAACAGCGGAGAGAGAAAAGAAGAGAATAATCGAAAATGCAGATAAAGAAGCAAAAGAGATTATCGCCGAGGCGGCTGAAAATATAGTAAATGCAAGCCTCAGTGACAACTTTGATGCTTTCCTTGACAAGGCTGAAGGGGGTAAGCAGTAATGGGTGATATGCCTAAAACTGAAAAAGCTGTCCTTTATGCTGCCGGGGAACCTTCTGAAGCACAGAAGAAACGTTTCATAAACTTTCTTACGGAACGTAAGGGTAAGGAAGTTGAACTTGAATGGGTGAAGGACGAGAGTCTGGGAAATGGCTTTAAGCTTTCCGTGGGCAGTGAGGTGTATGACTGGACCAGAGAAGGTCTGCTCAGACAGTTCGTTGATATGCTCAGCGGCGTGAAGGCAGAATATGACGAGGATGTTATTTCACTTGTCAGGGAAAATGTTAAAAACTGGAAGCCTGAAGTAAGGGCAGATGAGATCGGCCACGTTCTCTACGTGGGCGATGGAATTGCCGTTGTTTCGGGACTGGACAGAGCAACCTATGGCGAGATAGTTCATTTTGAATGCGGCGTCAAGGGCATGGTTCAGGATCTGAGACGTGGTGAAACAGGCGTTATTCTCTTCGGTGAGGACAGTGATATAGAGGACGACAGTCTGGTCTACAGAACCGGAAAGACTGCCGGTATTCCTGTGGGTGATGCATTTGTCGGAAGAGTAATAAATGCTCTTGGCGAGCCGGTTGATGGCAAGGGTGATATCATTGCCGATGGCTATCGTGCCATAGAGTCACCTGCGCCGGGTATCGTCGACAGACAGCCTGTTGATAAGCCTATGGAGACAGGTCTTCTTACGATCGATTCAATGTTCCCTATCGGACGTGGTCAGAGAGAGCTGATCATCGGCGACAGACAGACCGGAAAAACTTCAATTGCGATAGATACCATTCTTAACCAGGCAGGTAAGAATGTTATATGTATATATGTTGCCATCGGACAGAAATCCAGCAGCGTTGCTCAGTTGGTTTCGAGCCTTACCAAAAAGGGCGCGATGGATTACACGATAGTTATTAATGCATCTGCCAGTGAAACTGCGCCTATCCAGTATATAGCTCCTTATTCGGGAACTGCTCTGGGAGAGTATTTCATGAACACCGGCAGGGATGTTCTGATAGTTTATGACGATCTGTCAAAGCATGCGATAGCCTACAGGGCACTGTCGCTTCTTCTTGAGAGGTCGCCGGGTCGTGAGGCTTATCCGGGAGATGTATTTTATCTCCATTCAAGACTGCTTGAGAGGTCGGCTCACCTTTCGGACGAGAAAGGCGGCGGATCCATGACGGCTCTTCCTATCGTTGAGACTCAGGCAGGAGATGTGTCGGCATATATTCCGACAAATATAATTTCAATCACAGACGGACAGATATTCCTTGAGAGCAGCCTCTTCTTCGCGGGCCAGCGTCCTGCGGTAAATGTAGGTCTTTCGGTTTCGCGTGTTGGCGGTGCCGCACAGACCAAGGCTATGAAGAAGGCTTCGGGCGGACTCAGACTCGGTCTTGCCCAGTACAGGGAGATGGAGGTCTTCACCCAGTTCTCAAGTGATCTGGATGAGGCAACAAGACGTCAGCTGAAATATGGTCAGGGACTTATGAGAGTTCTCCGTCAGCCGACGGGAAGTCCGTATAATCAGCATGAGCAGGTTATAATACTTGTATTTGCCATTGATCATGGTTTCCAGAATGTTCCGGTTGAGAGGATTCCGGAGATAACAAATGACCTTCTCATGTATTTTGAAGATATGTATCCGGAGATATGCAGCAGGATCGACAGAGAAGGAAAACTGTCCGATGAGGATATCGAAACCATCAAGAGAAGTGCTGCAAGCTTCGTTGAGTCGAGGGATTATCTGTAGTAAAGGATAGCAGGTGATAGCGGATGTCATCCACAAAAGAGATCAAGAACAGAATTAACAGCATAAAAAATACGCAGAAGATAACGAATGCGATGTATCTTATCTCCACGACGAAGATGCGTAAGGCGAAGATGGAATACGAGCGGACCAAGCCTTTCTTTGACAGGCTTACGAGCGAATTCAGCCGTATGCTCAGATATGTTGATGATGTCGACAGCAAGTATTTTTACAGCCGTGAGGAGAAGGAAGCAGTGGGCGGTGCCGGAAGGCAGAGCTGCGCGATATTTCTCATCACTGCCGATAAGGGTCTTGCGGGCTCCTACAATTCTAATGTTATCAAGGAAACCGAACGTCTCATGAGCAGGTATAAAAAGACCTATCTCTATGTCATGGGCGAATATGGAAGAAATTATTTTCATAAACACAAGATTCCTATCGTTGAAAGCTATAATCTGACGGCGCCGCAGCCTTCGCTCCATATTGCGAGAAAGACTGCAACTGTTCTGTTGAATGGCTACGACGATGATCTTTACAGGGATGTATTTATCATATATACCAATCTGAGCGGGCTCACGGAGGTTGTTCAGAGAAAGAGGATACTTCCTCTTAACAGGAGGCGTTTCATTGATATCGACAATGAGACCGGAAAACAGCTTGAAAGGATAGAGTTTTATCCGTCATTTATAGAGGTTATCGACAATGTTGTTCCGGTTTATCTATCGGGCTTTCTCTTCGGTGCGATGGTAGACAGCTACTGCTCCGAGCAGAACGCGAGAATGACAGCGATGAATAACGCAAATGAAAATGCCGAGGAGATTCTGTCGAACCTTTCGGTAGAATATAACCGTGTGAGACAGGCTGCCATAACCCAGGAGATCACAGAGGTTGCAGCCGGAGCAAAAGCACTCCGAAGAAAGAAGAAAACAGTTGAGGTGGAAGAAAGTTGAATATCGGTAAAGTAGTTCAGGTTTCAGGACCTGTTATAGATGTTGAATTTGCAGAAGGAAATATACCTAAGCTTCGTGACGCCATTACTGTTATGGTTGACGGCGAGAAGAGAGTCATGGAGGTTTCGCAGATCATGCCTGACCGTACCGTCAGATGCATCATGCTTTCGCAGAGCGAAGGCCTGGCAAGAGGTGATGAGGCTGTCTGTCCGGGCGGCGGAATATCGGTTCCTGTCGGAAATATAACTCTCGGAAGGATGTTCAACGTTCTCGGGGATCCGATAGACGGCGGTGCGGAGATTGCGGCTGATGCTCCGAGACGTTCCATTCACAGAAAGGCTCCTTCCTTTGAGGAGCAGAGCGTAAGTGTTGAAATACTTGAAACAGGTATCAAGGTCATCGACCTTCTTGAGCCTTATGCCAAGGGCGGCAAGATCGGTCTCTTCGGTGGTGCCGGTGTAGGTAAGACGGTTCTTATCCAGGAGCTTATTCACAATGTAGCGATGGCTCATGGCGGATATTCCATATTTACCGGTGTTGGTGAGAGAAGCCGTGAGGGTAACGATCTCTGGAGAGAAATGCAGGAGAGCGGTACTATCGAGAAAACTGCGATGGTATTCGGTCAGATGAATGAGTCTCCGGGCGTTCGTATGAGAGTGGCACTTTCAGGTCTTACGATGGCTGAGTATTTCAGAGATGAGCAGAATAAGGACGTGCTCCTTTTTATAGATAATATTTTCAGATTTGTACAGGCGGGTTCCGAGGTTTCGACACTTCTCGGACGTATGCCTTCAGCGGTTGGTTATCAGCCAACGCTTGCTACAGAAATGGGTGTTCTGGAGGAGAGGATCACTTCTACAAAGAATGGTTCCGTTACATCTGTTCAGGCGGTTTATGTGCCTGCAGATGACCTTACCGATCCTGCACCTGCAACAACCTTCTCGCATCTGGATGCCACGACGGTTCTTTCCAGAAAGATCGCAGAACAGGGTATTTATCCTGCGGTTGATCCACTTGCTTCGACCTCGCGTATCCTTGAGGCTGAGATAGTCGGTGACAGGCATTATAACATCGCAAGAAAGTCGCAGGAAATACTTCAGAAATACAGCGAGCTGCAGGATATTATCGCAATCCTTGGTATTGACGAACTTTCGGATGAGGATAAGACGACGGTTGCCAGAGCCAGAAGGATCATCAGATTCCTTTCGCAGCCGATGTTTGTTGCGGAGAAATTCACCGGCAACAAGGGTGCTTATGTACCGCTTTCAGAGACCATCAGAGGCTTCGAGATAATACTGGGCGGTGAGGTTGATACCTTACCGGAAAATGCCTTCTACAATGTCGGTACCATCGACGATGCTTATGAGAAGGCTAAGAACGAGCAGACGTAATTAACTGATCATATTTATCGTGAAGATTGAATGACATGATCAGAGGCGATTGTTTTGTTTGATGTAAGTGACTGATGTATGTGTATGATACATATTATCTGACAGATATATAATAATATGAGAGAAGGGGGAACAAAATGAGACAGTTTTATGTGGAAATACTTGAAGCAGATAATCCCTTCTACAGTGGTGAGATAGTAAGTCTCAGAGTTCCGGTAAGCGATGGTGAATACGGCTTTCTGGCCGGACACAGAGACATGATCGCACCTATCGTTCCGGGGGTTATTCATTTTGAAACCGCTGACGGCGAGAAGAAGCTTGCTGCGGTTGGTTCGGGTTTTATAAAGTTTGAAAGAAATAAGGCTCTTGTTCTTGTTGATGCTCTGGAATCTCCGGAGGAGATTGATATGGAGCGTGCCAAGAAGACTGAGGAGAAGGCTCTTTACGGTATGCTCACCAATAGAAACGAGAGAGAATACAGGCTTGCCGAGATGAGCCGTGCGAGAGCTATTTCAAGATATAAGGCCAAGAAGGAATTTGAGGAGAAAAACGGCAGTCAGGATATCTGACCCCCCGTGAGAAACGGATATAACCGGTATTGACCGTACTTTTATAAAAAAAGGTTGTTATTTATATAACGATATATATTGTGTGAAAGAGGTATATAGTATATAATAATAGATTAAGGAAAAAGTATTTTATTTTCACAGTTACTGAATCACTCGGGGTATGACTATGGAAGATAACAAGGAATTGATTGGGGAAGTTGATAAGACTATGGAACCCGTGGCAGAGGGTGCCGATAATACTTCAGAGATCGACAGACTCACTATGGAGAACAGGATTTACAGGGCTATTCTCGGGAATACGCATGCCATGATATTCTGGAAGGACAGAGACAGCAGATACGTTGGCGCAAATAAGGCATTTCTGGATTATTTCGGATTTGCTTCCGAGGATGCAATCATCGGTAAGACTGATGTTGAACTTGGTGTGCACAGTGATCCTTTGCAGTGTCTGAATGATGAAGAGGTAGTTCTTTATGAGGGCAAATCCGTGATCCGTTCAGAGGGTAAGGTTCTTGTCAGAGGACATGAGAGAGAGATAGTCGCAAGCAAGGTGCCTGTATTTGATGATGGTGAAGTTGTCGGACTTGTGGGCAATTTCCGTGATGTGACAGATACCAACAATTCATTCCGAGAGGTTATAGCCGAGCTTAATAAATTCAGGGACAAGCAGAAGCATTTTGAATTCTATGATCAGCTTACCAATGTACTCAACCGAAGCGGCATATATGAGGTTGCTGCTGATTTTGAGGAAAAATTCATGGAAGAGCAGAAGGATTTTGCTACTGTTTACCTGGATATAGATGAATTCAGGAGCTTTAATGACAGCTATGGATACCAGTTTGGTGATGATCTTCTGATCAAGATCGCAAGGAAGATAGAGAGTGTACTTGATGAGGAATGTGCTCTTTCAAGGCTCGGAAGTGATGTTTTCATCGTCCTTGTGAGATTTGATAAAGAAGAAGAGATCGCCGATCTCATGAAACGTATGAGAGAGGTCGTTGGCAGCATCAAAAAGGTCGATGGCTATGATACTGATATCAGCTTTTCTTATGGATATGCTAAATATTCGGACTTCATGGATATAGACAGACTGTTCCTTGAGGCTGACAGAAAACTTCACGAGAGAAAGGATGAGAAGCAGTAACGCAGTAAGAAATTAAGAGGGGATTTCATGAAAAAAAACAAAGCAGAGGGAAAAACATGTCAACTACGTAACGTGTTTGTTTCCGCTGATCAAGGCTTCTCGCTGGTTGAGCTTATTATAGTTATAGCCATTATGGCGATACTTGCGGCAGCGATAGCCCCGGCGCTTATCAGATATATCGATAAGTCCAGAAAGGCGGATGATATTTCTGCGGCAGAGAGCATCATGAAGGGTGCAGATGCGGCTCTTGCTGAGGAAGAGGCCTATGTCCTGATCTATGAAGCATTTAAGAACGGAACGAATAATATTACCAGCGATGCAAACGGATATTATTCCAATGATGACTGCTGGATAGCTTATGCTTATCCGGGTCAGCCGTTTGTAATATGTGATAATTATCAGGGCGCCGATGGAGCGACGGAATTTATAGATGCACTTAATTCAAATCTGAATGGGCATGTTGCTCCGGAGATGAGGTACACCAAGAATGTACTCGAGAAAGGGGCCAGAACAGGACACAAACCGCAGTATTGGGTACTTGCATTTAATGGCAAGGATGGTTTCGAAGTCTGGGAGGGCTACGGAACACCGGGCACCACTATCAACGAGCTTTCACAGCTTGTTCCGGAATCAAAAGATTACACAAGACAGTATTAGTTTAGCGTTTTCTGTGTGATCACGCTGGCTATGGGTGAGAGGAAAAACGACAATTAAAGAGAGTCATATTATCTAGAGAGTATATGTTTTATAAGCCGGCAGCGATCCCTGCCGGCTTTTTGTGTAGACAATGAGCCAAGTGGCTGCATGCATGGAACATGCAAATGCAGACATTTGGCGAATGACCATCACCGAGTGACAGGGTCACGAGGGGATGAGCTGACGCAGTCAGCATTACACAAATGTATAACAGGAACGTATTATCATGGTATACAATAACCCTTCGGGGGATGCGTAAAAAAATTTTATAACTTTCAGTTTCGTTTAAGTTTTGCAGTGTACTATACAACCATAGAACAGAAAAATGCACTGAAACAGGGCGCAGATTTCGAAAGGAAAATACAGGTCTGGCGAACACACCGGACAGTATAGTGAATGAATAATGAAACAGAAATGGGAGGAATAAGATATGCGTAAGAAATTAACAGCGGCTATAATATCCGCGATGCTTGTACTTTCGATGGCAGCATGCGGAAGTTCAAAAAGTGAAGAGACTGATAACAATAAACAATCATCAGGAAAGGTGAGTACAACAGCTGTTGCAGGGGTGATGACCGAGGATTCGGAATCTGCTTCGGACACAGAGGATAAGGAAGCAGGCAGTACGGAAGCAACTAAATCAGATGGTTCGGAGGCAACAACGGAAGATGGTTCGGAAAACAGCTCTTCAACAGAAGCGGTTACAACTTCAGTAAGTTCGTATGAAAAAGGACTGCTGGATGCATCAGAGCTTTTTTCGGAAAGAGACCTGACTCAGACGGCTGATACCTCGGAGGCAAAGCAGCTTACGCTTAGTGACGGGCAGGATGTAAATATAACGGAGGCCGGAGTTTATGTGATAAGCGGTACTGCTTCGGAAGCAACTATAACAGTTGATGCAGCGGACGATGCAAAGGTTCAGATAGTACTTGACGGCGTAACGATCACGAATAAGGATTTTCCTTGTATCTACGTAAAGAGTGCTGACAAGGTATTTGTTACAACAGTCGGAGATAACAGCTTGACTGTATCCGGAAGCTTTACGGCAGATGGTGATACCAAGACGGATGCGGTTATATTTTCAAAGGATGATATAACACTTAACGGTACCGGAACACTTACAATAACATCTTCGGATAACGGTATCAGCGGCAAGGATGATGTAAAGGTTACCGGAGGTACCATAACGATAAGTGCTGAGGATGCTGCTATCGAAGCAAATGATTCAATAAGGATAGCTGACGGAACAATCACCGTAACAGCTTCAAACGATGCCCTCCATGCAGAAAACGACGATGATGACACAGTTGGATATATCTATATCGGCGGCGGAACACTTAAGCTTACGGCAGCTGATGACGGAATCCACGGAACAAGCATAGTACAGATCGACGGCGGAACGATAGATATCACAGCATCTGAATGTATAGAAGGAACCTACATCCAGATAAATGACGGAACTATAAATATAGCTGCCAGCGATGATGGTGTAAATGCAGCGAAGAAGTCAACGGCCTACACACCTACCATCGAAGTGAACGGCGGATATATAACAGTAAATATGGGACAGGGAGATACCGACGGCTTTGATGCAAACGGCAATCTCTATATCAACGGAGGAACTGTAGATGTAACGGCACAGTCACCTTTCGACTATGACGGAACAGCAGAATATAACGGAGGTACGATAATAGTAAACGGAGAAGAAACAAATGAGATAACCAACCAGTTTATGGGCGGACCTGGCGGTGGCCAGGGCCGCCCGGGCGGTGATTTTGGAAACGGACAGTTTCCTGGCGGCGGCCGTCCTGATGGCAGCGATTTTTCCGGTAACGGTAATTTCCAGGGTGGTCAGATGCCGGACAACTTCGACCCGAATAATCTCCCGGAGGGCTTCAATCCGAACAACATACCGGGAGGAGAAACGACTGAGAAATAAAGCTATAGAAACAAGCCATGCAAAAAGCACGGCTTGTTTTTTTTGCTTTAGGCTTTGCCCGGTACCTTAGGCTTTGCCTTTTTCTGTTCTGCTTCATACTTTTTATAGGCAGTGCCTAAATCCTTATTTACATTCTTCATAAGCGGATCGGTGGCGTTGAGGAGCTTTTCAACTGTTTTAAGTCGGCCCTGTCCCTTGCCGGTGTTTGGCCCCTTGATGATACCGCTTCTCTTGTCGTAGTATTTAACGGCTCTCTTGTTGAGTTCATCGATAGCCTTGCCACTGACGAAGCCGCCGTTCGTTCCGTACTCCTTAATAAAAGTTTCGTATGCGCTCATAAGCTTCTGCATATAATCGCTTGGATCCTTGCCTTTGTTAAGTTCAACCAGTTCTGCGTAGGTTGTCTGAATCGCTTCCATCTTGTCATCAGCAATATGATAGGTGTTATTCTTGATATAACTGTTGGAGAAATCTCTGTACTGTTTATCCTTCTTCACCCTCGATGAACGCTGATTCATCTTGGCTTTGTTTTCGCTGATCTCTTCCTTTACGGCTGTACGATATGTCTTATAGAACTGACCTCTCGGAACATGGTCCTGCATCATCTTCTTAAATCTGTTATCGTTACGTATCTCTCTGCGCATCTCATTTACTCTCTCGGTAAACTTCTCGAGATCGATATTTTCGCCGTCCTGAGCGAGGCAATGCTTAAAAAAAGTATTTTTGGCGGCCTTGGTCTTGAGGGTGTTAAGAACAATAATATCAATACCGTTCATGAACTGACTTTGAGGAAGTCTTGCATCATCCAGGTGCTGCCTTGTACCTTCTAAGTTAGTGAGTCTCTGTTTAAAAAATTCCATAAGACGATCGTAGCTGATAATACCTTTTGTCAGTCTTTTGCTAATGATAGGATTAAATCCATCAGCGAGATCTTTTTCAGCTTCTTTGAGCTGATCGTTATAGAACGTCCTGACATCCAGAAGATCCTCGCGCTGTAAGAATCTCCTGCTGTGCTGTACGAACCCCGTGGTAATTTCGGTTTTGAGGAAATCGACAAAGAATGGATTGCTCTTATAATCGTGCTTTCTTTCATCAATTGCCTTCTTTTGTTCTTCAGGAGAGAAGAAAATCTTAGAAGGATCTTTGTCTTCATCAAAGATCTTATCCAGAACTGCAAAATACTCAGCCATCTTATCGATAAGGGCGTCGTCGTATACGATTTCCTTATGCCTTACGATCTTACTGCGGAAGAGTTTTACCAGGTCAGTATTAAGCTTGTCAAATATAGGGTAGTCGTCGCCTAATTCTTTTTCGGTATCAGTAAAACCAACTTCGGCAGGGTCATCCGCCTTATTCATATCCATATCAATGCTCATGGTTTCGTTAAGAGCATTTTCTCTGAGCATTTCCTTGAATTGTTCAGGAATATTTGCCCCCGGTTCCTCAGGGTAAGCATACAGATGATCATTAAATTCGACGGTTTTTGTTTTGGTCGTTACCTTTTTAAAATCAAGATTGACTTTTGAACCGTCACTGAAATCACCTTTGATAGCATTGCCATCAGAGGAAATCTTTATATTGTACTGTGCATCCTTGACTTTCAGGTCGTCCTTCAGTTTTCCGAGTTCGTTGTCGTCAAGAGTATCGGCTGCTTCATCAACATGCTCGATCTCAGGAATATCAAGATCGAATAAATCTTCCTTGATTTCGTTGTTATTATCATCTAAGAATTCGGTATCCTTCATAATCGTATCTCTCCTTATTTTTTTTGTTTTTATCTGGTAAAAGGCATAGAACCTCATTGATCTGATGCCATTATAAAACTTAAAGCGCAACAATACCGCAACATAGTCATGGGATTACTCAAGTGAAATGAGAGTAATACCATGATCCGAGCGAAGCGAGTATAGTAACGGTCCGAAGGACCGTGAGTCTGTCCGCAGGACAGATGCGTTCTGCAAAGCAGAACCAAGACTT
>CAMNMC010000042.1 GCA_946544235.1 uncultured Lachnospiraceae bacterium
ATGTCAAAAATGGTGTGAAGGACGCAACCTTCACCGGATTTGCTAAGTATGGCAGCAACTGGTATTACGTAATCAAAGGCATGGTCAATGTTAAAAAACTTGGAGTATTCAAGGGCAAGGTTAATGGTGTGAATGCCACATGGTACGTAAAGAACGGCAAGGTTCAGCTGAGCTTCACCGGAACCGTGACGATAAACAACAAGAAATACAAGATCGTAAAAGGAAAAGTTCAGTAGTATATTGAATTTTAGAGAATAACAGTAATAGAACAGCCCTGCTGTTTGAAGAATATCACATTTTGTGATCGTTCTTCAGACAGCAGGGCATTTTTTGTAACTAAGAGTTGTTTTACGTAAAAAAAGCAGCATCCACCTCAATATATAATCATTTGTATATTCTGATTGACATCATATCCTGAATATATTATATTTCAAATGTGCTGGAGATGCACATTAAATATATAATGACGAGGTCGTTTATGTTAAGCGTGGTTAATAACTAACCAAATAAACATTAATAATTGAGGGTAATAGTGATTCGGAGATAACTGCCGGATTGATATTTCCTGTGGGTTGGGAGCGTAAGCTGCCGACTTAATTTTAATACGCTTAACATCATGGAAGAATAATTGTTACTTTTAATTAATCCAGAAACCTCGTTTCATAGGGTTTATTTTTGGTATTTCAGACCATGATATCTTTGCGCAGATATCATGGCCTTTTTTATTTAGTTGAATATAATGGAGAATGAAATGAATACAAAAAAACAGATAGAATTTGATAAGATTAAGAATATTTGGGCAGAGCTTGCTGTAACAGGCTATGCAAAGGAGTGTATAGAATCAGCGGATATCATACTTGATGAGAGAGAACTCAGGAAGGCTATTTCCGACACAACAAACAGTCGTGAGATGATTGAAAAACTGGGCAATCCGCCGGTGCAGAATGTGACAGAAATAAGAGAAATACTGGTGATTGCAGAAAAAGGTGACTGCCTTACACCTTATCAGCTTGAGAGAGTGGAAAAGGTTCTGACTGCAGTGGATCGTCTGATTGATTATCTGAGACGTGGAAAGCAGTTTGATAATCCACTGGCTTATTATGATGAAAATCTGAATCCGCTTGATGAGCTAAAGAATGAGATTGTGAGGCAGATCAGAAATGAAATGGTGGAGGATAGGGCAACTAAAGAGCTTTTCGATATCAGAAATCGAATACTTATCCTCGAGGACACAATGAAGCAGAAGGCGGAACAGATCATCAGAAGCAACAAGGAATGTATGGCGGATTCATACTATACTATGAGAAATGGCAGAGTATGTGTGCCGGTAAAGAAGGAGTACAAGTTTAAAATACCGGGAAGTGTTATAGATAAGTCTGCAACGGGAAATACACTTTTTATTGAGCCGCTTGGAGTCGCTAAATGTTTTGAAGAACTGCAATTGATGCGTATTGAGGAAGATAATGAAGTCCACAGGATACTTTATATCCTTTCAGCCATGGTGGCAGATTGTATCCCAAAGATCGAAGAAAATATTAAGATGATAGAAAAGATGGACTTCGTATTTTCGAAGGGAAAGCTGAGCCTTGATCTGGACTGCAGGGAGCCGGCAATCAATCTTGAAAGACGCATCAGACTTGTTAAAGCCAGACATCCGCTGATGGATAAGCAGATAAATGTACCGCTGGATTTTTCAATTGGCGAAAAGAATGATTCGGGAGAAATGGTTAGAGGTATTTTAATCACAGGGCCTAATACAGGCGGCAAGACTGTTTCCATGAAGACAGTAATGCTTAACTGTTATATGGCACAATGTGGCCTTCATGTTACATGCGAGGAGGCTGATATCTGTATGAATTCAGCTTATTTGTCTGATATAGGTGATGGTCAGAATTTGTCAGAAAATCTGTCTACCTTCTCGGCACATATCAAAAATGTTATGGATATTCTTGGGTCTATAGATAAAGAAAGCTTTGTAATTATGGATGAGCTGGGGTCGGGAACAGATCCGGCAGAAGGAATGGGTATAGCTGTCGCAATACTTGAAGAACTTCGAAAGAGTGGCGCCAACTTCCTTGTTACAACTCATTATCCCGAGGTGAAGGATTATGCAGCACGAACAGAGCATATTGTGAATGCAAGAATGACCTTTGATAAAGAAACGCTTCAGCCAACCTACAAAATGGTCATAGGTGAGGCAGGAGAAAGCTGTGCTTTTTATATAGCAGAGAGACTTGGGATGCCGCAGGAAATGCTTACTGTTGCAATAGAAGCAGCTTATGGTAAGGATGCTGTGCAGGATTATGAATTCAGTTCGGCAAAGGCTGAAGTAGAGTGCGAAAATGTCAAAAAGAATAATAAATATAAGGACGTAAAGAAGATAACTAAAACGAAGAAAAGTCATACAAAATCTGCAATTACTGAAAAATACAGTATTGGTGACAGCGTTATGGTTTATCCGGAAAGGAAGATAGGAATTGTGTGTGAACCGGTTAATGAAAAGGGAATTCTAAGGGTCCAGGTTGCCGGTAAAAAAATATTTATCAATCATAAAAGGGTTAAGCTTCATGTGAAATCTGAGGAACTGTATCCTGAAGAATATGATTTTTCAATCATTTTCGATTCGGTAAAGAACAGAAAAGTGCGTCATGATATGAGTCGGAAATACACAAATGAAGTAATTACATATGATGAAGACTAAACTGAAAGTCAGTTGCAAAAGAAATTCGTGATATCGGAAGGATGGGAGGAGATTATAAATATAATAATACATTGTGAATAAATACTTGTAAAAAGGTAATAGTTTTCTTGCTAAACAGGCGTTGCTATGTTAAAATATTTCATGGTTTTACTAAAGAAACAGGAGATTTTATACTATGGAAGCATATAAGCAGGAATTTGTTGATTTTATGTTGGACAGTAAGGTCCTTAAGTTCGGAGATTTTACACTTAAGAGCGGTCGTAAGTCACCATTCTTTATGAATGCAGGTCTCTATATTACCGGAACTCAGCTGATGAAGCTCGGCGAGTTTTATGCCAAGGCTATTCATGATGCATACGGTGATGACTTTGATGTTATCTTCGGACCTGCATATAAGGGTATCCCTATAAGTGTTGCAACAACTATTGCATACAGCAGGCTTTACGGAAAGGAAGTAAGATACTGCTCAAACCGTAAAGAAGCCAAGGATCACGGCGATGTCGGAATACTTCTCGGAAGTCCGATCAAGGACGGCGACAGAATAGTTGTTGTTGAAGATGTAACAACCTCAGGAAAGTCAATGGAAGAGACTATTCCGATAGTAAGAGCTCAGGGCGATGTTACTATCATCGGTCTCATGGTTTCTCTCAACAGATGTGAGAAGGGCAAGGGCGACAAGACAGCCCTTGAAGAGATTAAGGATCTCTACGGCTTCGAGACCAATGCCATCGTATCAATGGACGAGATCATCGACTACCTCGTAGAGAAAAAAGTCATCGACGACGAACTGAAATCACGCCTCGATGCTTATTACGAGCAGTATGGTGTGAAATAAGAAGTTATTTCCAACTTAATATACAAATTATAAGTTATTGCTGTTTATCAAGACAGTTTGCACAAGATAGTTTTTTATGATTACATGTATATGACACAACCTCGAGCAACAGGTAAAATATACCTCCAAAGGCGTATTTTATCTACAACTGAGGAGGTATATTTTACCTGTTGCGAGTGTATAATAAAAGTATCATGAATATGCATATGCCTCTGAAGGCGTATTTTATCTACAACTGAAGAGGTATATTTTCGCCTCTTGCGAGTTATTAAATATCATTGAATAAAGGAGATAAAGGTATGGAACGAGTATACAAAGTTCTTAAAAAGGGTGGAGCAAGAAATATAGTTACAGGCATACTTCTGATAGTTGCAGGTATTGTATTTGGCGTGTTAAATATTGTTACAGGAGCATCATTACTCCGCAATAGAAGAAATATTCTTTTCTAAAGGAGTTTAACAGTAATGTCCAGGTTAGTTAACAATTTATCTGGTAGTCGCCTGGGAGTGGTTTTAAAAGCACTGGGGAAGGCAGCAAAGTCACTTGAATGTTACTTTGCTGTTCTTCTTATTTTTTATGAAAGCGTATTTCACTGGCTGATCACGGGGAAATACGGCGAGCATCTGATACTTAAAATGCTCTTCGGGCTGTTTTTCGGATATATCATCGGAATGATCGTAAATTTAATAGGCGGACTTCCTGCCAAGATCACGGGACTCGTTATCACAATAGTCGTTATGGCATTTTTTATTGCACATACGGTTTATTACGGCGTATTTGCGACGCATATGTCACTGACCGGTTCGCTGCATACCGCCGACCAGGCACTGGATTTCACAGATGTAATTGCCAGTGAACTTAAGGCGGACTGGTGGAAGCTTCTTATTATGCTGATACCTCTTTTTGTTTATATTTTTGTGGTATGGAGACGCAGTGATTTTAAGAGGCACAACTGGAAAGGCTTCCTTATGAATGGAGCGGCGCTTGTTGTTATATTTATGACCATGCGTTTTTCCGTTGCGGCAAGTGATGATGGTTTATACAGTCCATATAAACTGATGCAGAATTATCAGTCTGTGGATATGTCAGTCAGAAAGCTTGGCATTCTTGAGACTCTATACCTGGAGCTTTTTAACGGAGACAGTAAGGGTAAGGTCAACTTCCAGTCTGAAGGCGACAATCCTCTTTATGTGGACGGAACTGATCCGTTCGGTGATCCGATTGACACAACGGAAGACCCGAATGCTACAACCGAAGAAGTGACAACTGAGGAGGTTACGACAGAAGAGGTTACGACTGAAGAACCTACCACTGAGGTTGTTATCGATACATCTCCGAATGTTCTTGATATTGATTTCGATAAGCTTATCGCCGAAGAGGATGATTCTGATATTATTGCTCTTCATGAGTATATCAAGACTGTTACGCCGACAAATAAAAATGAATACACAGGCATGTTCAAGGATTATAACCTCATATTTGTTGTTGCTGAGGGCTTTGACGGCTTTATGATCGACCAGTACAGGACACCTACTCTCTATAAGATGTCTCATCAGGGCTTTCATTTCAAGAATTTCTATACACCGCTTTGGTATGGTTCGACTCTCGGAGGAGAATATGCGGATCTGACAGGACTTATGCCTATGAACGGTGGATACCTTTCAATGTACAGATGTGGTGTCAGAGAAAATGACATGCTGTTTACACTTTCACAGCAGCTTCTTCGTGAGGGCTATAAGGTTACCGGTTATCATGATAATGATTATACCTATTATGACAGAGACATCTCACATCCGAACATGGGCTATTCTTGGTATGGTGTCGGCAATGGCTATGAGCCTGAGCGCTATGAAGACGGCGATCAGCTTTGGCCGCAGTCGGATCTCAGGATGATACAGACGACCTTTGATGAATATGCAAAGGATCAGCCTTTCCACACATATTATCTGACCGTAAGCGGTCATGTTATGTACAACTTCGGTGGAAATGCAATGGCATCACGTCACAGTGATATTGTTGAAAATCTTGATTATTCCGAGACTACGAAGGCTTATATAGCATGTCAGTATGAGCTTGAGCTCGCCATGACCGAGCTTGAGAATAGGCTTGAAGCGGCAGGTATTGCAGACAATACACTTATCGTTCTTTGTGCCGATCATGTTCCTTATGATAATAAAGAGGTCGTTGACGAGCTTGCAGGAAGAGTTCTGGATGATACATTTGAATGGTATCAGAATACGCTGATCATTTATTCACCTTCGATGGAGGAGCATGTGGAGGTCAGCAAATATTGTTCAAGTCTGGATATACTTCCGACAGTACTTAATCTGATGGGACTCCCTTATGATTCAAGGATGATGGTGGGGCAGGATATTCTTTCAGACAGCCCGGCACTTATTGTATTTAATGACAGAAGTTTCATAACTGATTATTGCATGTACAATGCTAATAATGGCGAGGTTACGAATCTCACGATGAGAGAAGTATCGGAAGAATATATTGACAGTATGTGCGTTATGGTCAGCAATAAATTCAATATGGCTCAGTCGATAGTCGATACAAATTATTACAGCGTTATCGATCAGGCCGTATATGGAAACGGTGTTAATGAACACAACGAAAGGTAAGAGGATAGAGCATTATGGATAATATGGATATAAAGATTCTGAAAAGCTTAAGGCAGAATGCAAGGCTTACAGCTTCATCTATAAGTGAAGAGATAGGTCTTTCTGTATCAGCTGTGATCGAGCGTATCAAAAAGCTGGAAAATTCCGGAGTTATAAAGGGGTATACGATCGATGTTGATCAGGCTAAGATGGGAAATACCATGGTTGCTCTTATGGACGTAAGCCTGAAGCATCCGGATTATTATGATGGCTTTGTTGAACTTGTTAAGGAAAATGACAGCATTGAGGCCTGTTATTACCAGACAGGAGAATTTGATTTTGTTCTGAGAATCGTTACCGATAATACAGAAGGACTTGATAATGTCTATAAGGTTATCAAGGGCTATGAAGGTGTTGCAAATACAGAAACACACATCGTTCTCAGAACCATCAAGGAAGAGACTGCAATCGTATAGGACGCAGTTAGATAATACCAGAAGGGAATCACGACAGATATGTTGTGATGCAGGATATACAATATGGATGATAAAAGCATAGGACTTGTCCTCGAAGGCGGGGGCATGAGAGGAATGTATACAGCCGGAATTCTGGATGAATTTCTGATCAATGGTATTGAGGTTGACGGACTTGTTGGTGTTTCGGCAGGTATTCTTCATGGTATAAGCTATATTTCTGAACAGATGGGCAGAAATATCAGATATACTCTTAAATACAGGAGTAATCCGAGATTTATGAGCATGAAGTCGTATTTTAAATCGGGAAATATCTGTGAAACCGAGTTCTGCTATCATGTGATCCCGGAGAAGCTTTATCCTTTTGATTATGATAAGTTTATGGAAACCGCTGAGAGAATACCTGTATTTGCCGGCTGCAGCAATGTTGTGACCGGTAAGGCAGAGTATATCAGACTGCATGACCTCAGAACGGATGATATTGATGCGGTTCGTGCTTCTGCGTCACTGCCTATGGTTTCAGAGGTGGTTGAATATAGAGGACTTAAGCTTCAGGACGGCGGAAACTGCGACAGTATTCCGATAAGATTCATGGAGTCTCAGGGATTTAAGAAGAATATCATCGTTCTTACAAGACCTTTGGGATATGTCAAGAAGGACAGTAAGGCTGTAAGGCTTATGAAGCTGATGTATAAGGATTATCCGGAATACATCGAGGCAGCTGAAAACAGAAGTACAGTATATAATGATACGCTTCGACATGTTGAAGAGCTTGAGGAGGCCGGTGATGCCTTCGTTATAAGACCGAGCAGGGATCTGAAGGTCAGCCGTTCAGAGAAGGATACAGACAAAATCAAAAGGATTTATAAGCTTGGACGATATGATGCACAGAATTGCATGAATGAATTGAAGCAGTATATTGAAAATATACGTTCAGGACAGAATACCGAAAATAATGAATAATGGCAGTGTATTGCTGCTATGCGAAATAGATATGCATACGTCGCTGTGATGTATGCATATATTTCTGTGCTGATATATGTTATATAGAAATCTATCTGTATTTTCTTATGTCGGGGTATATTTGTTATAAAAATGATCTAATGTATAGATGTTTACATGGTGATATAAACATTTTAATTATATGATATTCATTATTATATATCACGACTTTGATGATGATTTATTGATAAGTTATAATCTGCGGAATAGTATATTGAGTAATATACCCGGTTGGAGAGGTGTTTGAAAGAGCATGCTGAGAGATGATATTGTAAAAGAATTGGAAGAAAACAGAGGCGTTCCGCTTTCCGGACAGTACCTTGCTGACAAATATAATGTCTCAAGAAACGCAGTCTGGAAGACTGTTAATGCGCTGAAGAAAAGTGGATATGTTATTGTTTCCGGTAAGAACAGCGGTTATTATCTGGCTGAAGGAAATGATATTATTTCGGAACAGGGGATCAGGTACTTCCTTGGCAGCGATGATAATGAGCTGCCGATAAAGGTCTATGACGTTATCGATTCTACAAATAACGAAGCCAAGAGACTGATGATAAGCGACGATGTTTCAAGGATGCTTTTAGTTGCAAATCAGCAGACCGCCGGAAGGGGAAGACTCGGAAGAAATTTCTATTCACCTGCTGACAGCGGAATATATATGTCACTTATTTACAGGGTTCCGGGTGGCGTTAAAAATCCGATGATGATAACCATGGCTGCGGCAGTTGCTGTCGTAAGAGCTATTGAGAAGCTGACTGATATAAGACCGGGGATCAAATGGGTTAACGATATATTTGTCGGTGACAAAAAGGTATGCGGTATTCTTTCTGAGGCTGTGACTGATCTTGAAACCGGAATGGCGGAGAATATTGTTGTCGGGATAGGTATAAATATGAAGAAATCAAACTTCCCGGAAGAACTGCGCAGCATAGCTTCATCGCTTTATGCAGAGGATGTGACAAGAAATCACATGATCGCTGAAGTGACAAATAATCTGATAGAACTGTTCGGCAGTTTTGATGCGGAAATTTTTATGCCGGAATATATCAGTCATAATATAGTTGTCGGTAAGAGAGTGGGCTTTGAAAGGATTGCTTCCGGCAAAACTGTACAGAAGGCCGGCTCAGATGATGGGGCTGATAAAGCTTCTTCTGACGGAAGACAGCTTATGAATGCTGTGCCAGTATATGAGAAAGTATACGGCACTGTAAAAGAAGTATGCAGTGATGGTGCGCTTCTTGTGGTCTCGGATGACGGAACTGAGGAGCGGATATTTACCGGTGAGATCAAAATGAGATGATCCCTCATCAACAGGGAATTTCTGATATTTTATATAAATGGGAATATGTTAAAACCACCGGGGGATGCGTCACGGTGCGAATAATATTTTATTAATAATTTCGAAAAGTAGGTTTAGAAATAGATAATGAACGAGAGAGAAGGCTTTAAAAGCAGACTTGGTTTTATACTTGTAAGCGCCGGATGCGCGATCGGAATAGGAAATGTATGGCGCTTTCCATATATGGTGGGCCAGAACGGCGGTGCTATTTTTGTGCTTTTCTATCTTGGCTTTCTGATACTCATGGGGATACCTGCGCTTACGATGGAACTTGCTGTCGGAAGAGCAAGTGGACTTACAACCATGAGAGCCATGAAAAAGCTTGAGAAGGAAGGGCATCATTGGCATCATTTTGGCTGGCTTTGTTTTGCCGGAAATGCAATACTTATGATGTATTATACAACCGTTGCAGGCTGGATGCTGGCATACTTCTGGAAATTCCTTTTGGGAGACTTTGAGGATGTTAAAAAGGAAGAAACCGGTGAGGTTTTTGATAGGCTGATATCAAATCCAACAGAGATGTGTATATTTGCGGCTATAATCATCGCACTTGGCTTTGGCGTGCTCTGCTTCGGAGTTCAGAAGGGTCTGGAAAGAGTAACCAAGTTTATGATGATAGGCCTGCTGCTTCTTATTGTTGTACTTGCCGTGAACAGTGTAAGGCTTAAGGGGGCAGGAAAGGGAATTGAGTTTTATCTGCTTCCGGATGCTTCAAAAGCAAGCGATGTCGGCTGGGGCAATGTTATTTCAGGTGCCATGACACAGGCTTTCTTTACCATAAGTCTCGGAATAGGTTCGATGGAAATATTCGGCAGCTATATGGATAAGAAAAGTACACTTACCGGTGAGTCGATACGTATCATCGGACTGGATACCTTTGTGGCTATAATGTCCGGACTTATAATATTTCCGGCCTGCTTTTCATTCGATGTTGAGCCGGATCAGGGACCATCGTTAATCTTTGTAACGCTTCCGAGGATATTTGCGGACATGACAGGCGGAAGGATCTGGGGAACCATGTTCTTTATATTTATGGTGTTTGCAAGCTTTTCGACTGTTACTGCAGTTTTTGAGAATCTTGTCCGTTCACTTATGGATAATATCGGATGGTCAAGGCTCAGATCGATAGCATTTAACTTTGTATTTATCCTTGTGACAAGTATTCCGTGTATTCTTGGATTTAATAAATGGCAGAGCCTTAAGCTTATAGGAGACAGGGGAGTACTCGATTCGGAGGACTTTATTGTAAGTAACATACTTTTGCCGATTGGAACGTGTGTTTTCGTGATATTCTGTACCTGGAAGTTCGGATGGGGTGCAGAAAAATATCTGGAAGAGGTAAATACCGGTAAGGGAATAAAGATGTCACGTCACCTTATTCCGTATTTTAAATACGTACTTCCGGTACTTGCACTGATAGTGTTTATACGAGGATTGATATAATGATGGATATAAGCCTTGCACCAATGGAAGGGATAACTACATATATTTACAGAAATGCGATAAATCGTCATTTCGGAGGAATCGATGCCTTCTATACGCCTTTTCTGACTGCGTCGCATATCAAAGGCCGTGAGATGCGTGATGTGAATCCGGATAATAATGAGGTGGATAAGCTTATTCCGCAGATACTAACAAATGATGCGGAGCTTTTTCTGACGATCGCTCGTCAGCTTGAGGCGCTTGGTTATAAGACGGTCAATCTTAATCTTGGCTGTCCTTCGGGAACCGTTACGGCAAAGGGGAGAGGGGCCGGCTTTCTTGACCAGCCGGATGACCTTGATGAGTTTCTTGATGAAATATACAGCAAATGCCCGATAGAGATAACGGTTAAAACCCGGATCGGCATGTGTTTTCTGTCTGAATGGGAGGATATTGCGGCCGTATATAAAAAATATCCTATAAAAACTCTTATCATCCATCCGCGCGTAGGAAAAGAATTGTATAAGGGCTTGGCTCATATTGATATTTATAAAGAGATGGTCGAGATGCTTTCTGCTGATATGCCTGATACTGAATTTATCTATAATGGTGATATTGATTCAGTCGGAAAGCTGGAGGAGATTAATAAAGAGATTGATGTATCAGCGGGTATAATGATAGGAAGAGGACTTATCGCAGATCCTTCACTTGCTTATCAGATTAAAAACGGGAGCAGGCCGGAGGATTTTAAGGAGCGATTCAAGAGCTTTCATGAGGAGCTTCTGACTAATTATCAGACTGAAATGTCCTACGAGGATCAGGTTGTGAAGAAGATGAAGGAGCTGTGGAGCTATCTCGGTAAAGGCCTCGGCGTTCCGGATAAATCACTGAAGGAACTGTTTAAGGTTAAGAATCTTTCAAGCTATAAAAATACATATCAGATGATACTGTCACAGATATGAATGAATTATAGTATGAATAGTTTGAATATATCAAATAATGGTTTTGAACCAGTTGAATATATTGAAGAAATTGTTAAAGAAAAAGACACTAATGAATCATGAATACTCAGTAGTGTCTTTTTTCTTATAATTAATACTAAAATCCCTCGGCTCTGCGGAGCTTTCTCATCTCAATTCTCTTCAGCGCACCTTCATACTCGGCTTTTTCCATCTCGGTTTCAGGCTCGATTCCGTAAGGAACCGGAACAGGATGACCATTCTCATCTATACATACTTCGGTAAAGTAAGCTCTGTTGATCATATGCCTTCTTCCGGTTTCTCTGTCTTCGAAATATACATCTACACGAACCTCCATGGATGTATTTCCGACATAGGTAACCTTGGATATGATAACAACCACATCATTGATGAGAGCACCCTTTTTGAATTTCAGATTATCGACAGCAACAGTAGTAACCTGACGACCTGAATGTCTGAGAGCAGCGATACCGGCAACCTCGTCCATCCACTCAATAAGCCGGCCTCCGAAAAGCCTGCCGCTTCCGTTGATGTCCTCGTACTGGATACATTTCATCCATTCTGACTGAGAATCGCTTATCTTTTTAAAACCTTTTTCAAAACTTCTTGTTGATTCCATATTTAATACTTTCTTGGATTATAACACTGGGTGACTGAGATAAAAAAAGCAACGAACCGTCCTGCTGTGTAGTATGTCGGCTCTTATATCACGATTGGCCTAATAAAAATTATGCGACGAACCGTCCTGCTTCGCAGTCCGTCGGCTCTTCGAGCCTAATGTTCGTCTATATGAGGCTGCGCCTCATATATGATGATATATTATCGCCAGTTTTAGAATGCAAGCATTCACAATTGTCGAAATATACCATCCTGCATAATTTTTGAGAAATAAAAAAAGCGCGAGACGGGAATCGAACCCGCGACCCCCTCCTTGGCAAGGAGGTGCTCCACCGCTGAGCCACTCGCGCATGTTGTTTTAGGTGTTCTCACCTGCAACGATATGTATATTATCACGGTGAGGTATCATTGTCAACAACTTTTTTGTCTTTTTTTTGAATATTATTTTGAACTATAAAATATCATTTTACATAAGCGGTAAATTCTACTATACTAAATAGCGTTCGGTATTGTTCGGATTATATAGTTTTACAGAAAGGATTACAAGATGGCAAACAGATTACCAATTAGAGAAGAGGTTCCGGAGGAACTTACCTGGAAGCTTTCCGATATATATGAAAATACAGATTTATGGGAGAATGATTATCGTATGGCTGAACATGAGACCGAGCGTCTTTCTGCCATGGAAGGCAGCCTGACAGAAAGTGCAGCGACTTTTTTGAAAGCTCTTGATATTTATGAGAGCTGTATGATGAAGGTTTATAAGCTTTACAGCTATGCGGAGATGAAAAGTGATCAGAACACGATGGATCAGGATAATCTGAAACTGTTCCAGAGAGCTCAGTCGCTCGATGTTAAGATCAGTGAGAAGCTGTCATTTCTTGAACCTGAGCTTCTGAATGCTGAACCTGAGATGATAGAAGCATATTATAAAGAAGAACAGGGGCTTCTTAAGTATAAAAATCTTATATGCGAGATACAGAGGAAGAAAGAGCATACTCTCTCTAAAGAAATGGAAGAACTGCTTGCTTCTGCAGGTGACATGGCTGAGGCAGCTTCAAATGCAAGATCCATGCTCGCAAATGCTGATATCAGATTTCCAAATACAAAGGGTGACGATGGAGAGGAATTACAGCTTTCAAACGGACGTTTCGTGCCTCTTCAGATGTCTGCCGACAGAGAGGTTCGTAAGGAATCCTTCGAAAAATTCTATGAGCAGTACAAGAGCTTCGCAAATACCTGGGCAGCGCTCTATGATGGTCAGGTGAAGAAACAGATATTTTATGCAAAGGCGAGAAAATATCCGGATACCTTCACTGCGGCTGTTGACAGAAATAATGTATCGCCTTCCGTATGTGATAACCTTATAAGCTGTGTAAATAAGAATCTTGACAAGTTCCACAGATATGTATCGCTCAGGAAGAGGCTGCTCGGAGTTGACGAGCTTCATATGTATGATGTATATGCCTCAATGGTAAGTGATTATGAATATAAGGTGAGCTTTGAAGAGGCTAAGGAGATATCACTTAAAGCGCTTCAGCCACTTGGAGAGGATTACATCAGGATACTTAAGAAGGCTTATGATGAAAGATGGATAGATGTTGTTGAGAATCAGGGCAAGCGCGGCGGTGCATATTCCTCAGGAGTTTACGGAGTTCATCCTTACGTTCTTCTTAATTTCAATAATACTCTGGATGATATATTCACCCTTGTTCATGAGATGGGACATTCGATGCATACTTATTATTCGAATGAAAAACAGAACTTTTTCGATTCAAATTATAAAATTTTTGTTGCAGAGGTTGCATCGACCACAAATGAGATACTTCTTCTGAAATATCTCATGAAGAATGCAAAGTCGGATAAGGAAAAGGCATACCTTATAAATCACTTCCTTGAGAGCTTTAAGGGAACACTTTACAGACAGACTATGTTTGCCGAGTTTGAGAGAGAAAGCAACAGAATGTCTGAAGCGGGAACACCGCTTACTTCGGATGCTCTCTGCGAACTGTATTTATCACTTAATAAGAAATATTTCGGAGAGGATATGATATCCGATCAGCTTATAGCATACGAGTGGTGCCGTATTCCGCACTTCTATTATAATTTTTATGTTTATCAGTATGCTACGAGTTTTTCGGCATCTGTCGCAGTGGCAGACCGAATACTTACTGAGGGAGACAAGGCTGTGGAAGAGTATAAAAACTTCCTGAGAAGCGGCTGTACGGATGATCCGGTAAGCCTTCTTAAGCTTGCGGGAGTCGACCTTTCAACCGAGAAGCCGGTTCAGGAGGCACTTGATGTTTTTGAACGTACTATAAATGATATGGAAGCGCTTGCGGAAATTTGTTGAAAAATAAATTTTATTTGATATAATCGTTTAGCAGAAAAGTTGTTTTTATCAGAAACTACTTATAATAATGAATTGATTGTTTCACAGAAGGATTTCAGAGGCTTAATATGAGCAGTAAGAAAAACAGAAACAAGAGAAGAAATACAAATAACAGAATAGAGAAGAATCTCCCGGAAGAAAAGAAAGACATCTCAGAAGATAGGAAAGATATCTCAGAGGAGAAGAAGGATATTGCCGAGGATATCATGTCAGAAGAGGCTGAAGCTGCTCTTGAAGATGAAGAGAAAATTGAAAAGAAAGATGAAGAGATAGCTGAAGGAAAGTCAGATTCACAGCAGGATAAAAAGGAAGGTTCAGAGGCTGAGAAGAAGGCAACAGTTCAGACCGGCGAACCTGAAGAAGATGGTTTTATCGATGTTGATCTGATAGAAGCTTCTGCTGACGGACTTCCACTGGAGAGACCCGGAAAGCCGAAGAGAAAGGGCGTCTTTCCTAAACTGAAGGATAAGATAAGAAAGCTATACGAAGCCAAGAACTATAAATGGATACTTGGCTGCTTTATTGTGGCTGTTATTGAGGATGTAATACTTGAAATACTCGGAAGAAGATCCTTTACCGGTGCTTTTAAGTTTATGCTTCGTTCTCCGCTTGTATTTTTCCTGAACATACTTATTATATTTGGTTCACTTCTTATAGGTATGCTTTTCAGGAAGAGGCTTTTCTTTGTATTTATATTTGGGTTCCTATGGTTTGCCATGGGCTTTATAAATTTTATGGTGCTCGGGTACAGAATCACACCTTTCTCGGCGATTGACTTTTTGATGGCTATGGATGTTATAAGCATGCTGGATGTTTACTTTAATAAATTCCAGCAGGTTTTGATCTTTGCAGGCATAGGCGTGGTCATATTTCTTATCATATTGCTGTTCCTCTGGACACCAAAGGTTGTCGGCAAGATCAACAGGATGATCAATCTCCTTGTAGTTGTCGGTGTATCTATGCTCATCTATGTACTTACCAGCATGGCAACCAGACTTGGAATAATATCCGACGATTTCTCAAATCTTGGAAATGCATATAATGATTATGGATTTGTTTATTGTTTTTCAAACAGTATTGTAGATATAGGTGTCACGAAGCCTGATAATTATTCTGAAGAAGCGGTTGGCCTTCTTATGTATAAGGTGGATGATGATTATCAGGAATATCTTGAACAGCGTGGAGAGAAGAAAACTCCGAATATAATAATCGTTCAGCTTGAATCCTTTATGGATATAAGCAGGATGGCAGGAATACATACAGATATTGATTCGGTGCCGAATTTTAATCGTTTTATGGAGGAGTATCCTTCGGGATTCCTGAATGTTCCTTCGATTGGTGCCGGAACGGCAAATGTTGAATGTGAAATTATAACAGGAATGAAGACGAGCCTCTTTGGAGCAGGCGAATATCCGTATAAGACTGTTCTTACTGATACACCTTGCGAAAGTCTTGCCCAGGTGCTTGGAAGACAGGGCTATACAAGCTTTGCCATGCATAATAATAAGGCTTACTTTTACAGTAGACATGAGGTTTATGACCAGCTTGGTTTTAATTATTTTGTGTCTCAGGAGTATATGCCTCATCTTTCATATACCAGTGCAGGCTGGGCAAAGGATTACGATCTGGTCGATGAGATCAAGAAATGTCTGGATCATACTGAGACAGATGATGATTTCATTCACTGTATATCCGTTCAGGGACATGGAAAATATCCGACCGACGCTTATAACTGTATTCCTCATGTGCATGTTACACGTGATGATGGTGATACAGATCTGACAAATCAGTATGGGTATTATGTCAACCAATGCTATGAAATGGATGAGATGATAGGAATGCTGAAGGATATGCTCGATGCCAGAGGAGAGCCTTATGTGCTTCTTATCTATGGAGATCATCTTCCGAGCATACCGTTTGACACCTCTGATATAGTTGTCGGAAATGAGTTCCAGTCAGAGTATGTCATAGTTAATAATATCGGACTTGAGCTTCCGGATCAGGATATTTCAACCTATGAGTTTTCGGATATACTTCTGACATCACTTAATCTTGACAAAGGTATCTACCAGAAGATACATTCGACCTACCATAATATATACGATGACTCTGCGTATACTGATGCGCTCCATCTCATACAGTATGATATGCTTTATGGTGAGAAATATGTATACGATGATATACCGGAATACATGGCTGCCAATATGATGATGGGAATCTATCCGGTAATGATCAAGGATGTTTCGCTTTCGAATAAACAGATAATCGTTCATGGTAATAATTTTACGCCGTTCTCTACAGTAATGTTGAACGGTCAGAGACTCGTTACTACATATATGAATGAAAATACCATAATAGTTGCCAAAGAAGAGTATGAGGAACTTAATAGTGGTGATGTTATCACAGTCAGCCAGATTGACAATGACAAGCACATACTCAGTAATTCCATTAATGAGATAGTCTATGAGGCAGGGTATTAATATGTTTTTTTCATAAAGATATTGACATGAAGTGCCTTCACGTGTAATATGTGCCGGCAGAGTTTTTTAACATACTGTATATTGAGTATAAACTATAAAAAATATAATATAGAAGGAAGTTTTTTATGAAAAGAGAAGACATCAGAAACATAGCCATAATCGCACACGTTGATCATGGCAAAACCACGCTTGTAGACGAGCTTCTGAAGCAGAGCGGAGTTTTCCGTGAGAATCAGGAGGTTGCCGAGAGGGTAATGGACTCGAATGACATCGAGAGAGAAAGAGGTATCACCATTCTTTCCAAGAATACGGCTGTAACCTACAACGGAGTTAAGATAAATATCATAGATACTCCGGGCCATGCTGATTTCGGCGGAGAGGTTGAGCGTGTACTTAAGATGGTTAACGGCGTTATCCTTGTTGTTGATGCATTTGAAGGACCGATGCCTCAGACAAGATTTGTTCTTCAGAAGGCTCTGGCACTTAATCTGTCTGTTATTGTATGTGTAAATAAGATCGACAGACCGGATGCAAGGCCTGAGAGCGTTGAGGAAGAGGTTCTTGAGCTTCTTATGGATCTTGATGCATCGGACGAGCAGCTTGATTGTCCTTTTGTTTATGCTTCAGCAAGAGAAGGTATCGCATCATACTCAGCTGATGAGCCGGGTAAAGATATGAAGCCTCTTTTTGATACAATCTTAGAGCATATTCCTGCTCCTGAAGGAGATCCTGATGCAGGACTTCAGGTACTTATCAGTACAATAGATTATAATGAATATGTCGGACGTATCGGTGTCGGAAAGATTGATAACGGTACGATAAAGCTTAATCAGGATGCTATTCTCGTGAACCATCACGAGCCTGACAAGCAGGTTAAGGTTAAGATAGGTAAGCTTTATGAGTATGACGGACTTAAGAGAGTTGATGTTGACAGTGCAACGGTTGGTTCCATTGTTGCTATTTCCGGAATCTCAGAGCTTAAGATAGGTGATACTATCTGCTCGGTTGATAAGCCGGCAGCTATTCCTTTCCAGAAGATCACCGAGCCGACAATCTCCATGGATTTCATGGTAAATGATTCACCGCTTGCAGGTAAGGAAGGAAAGTTCGTTACATCAAGACAGATCAGAGACAGACTCTTCAGAGAGTTAAATACAGATGTCAGCCTCAGAGTTGAAGAAACCGATTCAACAGACTGCTTCAAGGTTTCCGGAAGAGGTGAGCTTCACCTTTCGGTTCTCGTAGAAAATATGAGACGTGAGGGCTATGAATTTGCAGTAAGTAAGGCTGAGGTAATCTATAAATACGACGAGTCAAACAAGAAGCTTGAGCCTTTCGAAATTGCTGTTATAGATGTTCCTGATGAATTCTCAGGTACGGTTATTAATATGCTCAGTATCCGTAAGGGTGAGCTTATCGGAATGGTTCCGGGCGACAACGGAATCACAAGACTTGAGATAAGAATTCCTTCAAGAGGACTTATCGGCTTCAGAGGAGACTTCCTTACAGCTACAAAGGGTAACGGAGTTATAAATACCGTATTTGACGGATATGATAATTATAAGGGTGACATGAGCTATCGTTCAAATGGATCTCTTATCGCATTTGAGCCTGGTGTTTCGATCACCTATGGACTCTTCAATGCCCAGGAGAGAGGAACCATGTTCATTGGACCTGGCGTTGAGGTTTATGCCGGAATGGTAGTTGGTGAGACCGGTCGTGCAGAGGATATCGAGGTTAATGTCTGCAAGGCCAAGCACCTGACCAATACAAGATCTTCAGGCTCTGATGATGCACTTAAGCTTGTTCCGCCAAGAGTACTTTCACTCGAGCAGGCACTTGATTTCATCGATACAGATGAACTTCTTGAGATCACTCCGAAGTCACTCAGGATCAGAAAGAAGATCCTTGATTCAAGACTCAGAATGAGAGCAAACAGAGCTTCACAGCAGTAGTTTTTACTGCCCGATAAGGGCAGGATTCTATAAACATTGCGGCGGCTGCCGCACAGACCCGTACAGGAGGTTAATATGAGAAATCTGACTATGCTCATGGATTTCTATGAGCTGACAATGGCAAATGGTTATTATGTAAAAGGTTTTAAGGATACCTGGGCATCATTTGATATGTTCTACAGGAAGAATCCTGATAATGGCGGTTATGTTATCGCTGCCGGTCTTGAACAGCTTATAGAGTATGTTGAGAATATGAGCTTTTCTGATGATGATATCAAATATCTTGAAAGCAAGAAAATATTTGATCCCGGATTCCTTGAGTATCTGCGTGACTTCAGGTTCACAGGAACCATCGAGGCTGTTCCAGAGGGAACAATAGTTTATCCAAATACACCGCTGGTTACCGTAACTGCACCTGTTATCGAGGCTCAGCTTATGGAAACCATGCTTCTTATCTGTATTAACTTCCAGTCGCTTATCGCGACAAAGGCAAGCAGAATATGCAGAGCAGCCGGAACAAGTATCATCATGGAGTTTGGTGCAAGGCGTGCACAGGGTCCTGATGCGGCTATCTATGGTGCGAGAGCATGCTATATCGGTGGAGTAAATGCAACAGCTACAGCCCTTGCAGACATCAATTATGGTGTTCCTGCCATCGGAACAATGGCTCACAGCTGGATTCAGTTCTTCCCATCTGAATACGAGTCATTCAAGGCTTATGCTGAGGTATTTCCTGATGCATGTACACTTCTCATCGATACCTATGATATCATGAACAGCGGACTTCCAAATGCAATCCGTACAGCTCATGAGGTTCTTGAACCGATGGGTAAGCGTCTTAAGGGCGTTCGTATCGACAGCGGAGACCTTGCGTACTTCTCAAAGAAGATCAGAAAGAAGCTTGATGAGGAAGGACTCAGAGACTGTAAGATAGTTGTTTCTAACAGCGTTGATGAGTACCTTATCGATTCTCTTCATAAGCAGGGCGCAAGGATCGATTCCTACGGCGTTGGAGAGAGAATGATAACCTCTAAGTCTGATCCTGTATTTGGCGGCGTTTATAAGCTCGTTGCCGTTGAGGATACTTCAAAGAGGGGCGAGAACGGCGAGAAGACATTTATTCCTAAGATCAAGATTTCAGAGAATATAGAGAAGATCACTAACCCTGGCAAGAAGAAGCTCTGGAGAATCTTCAGCAAGGAGACAGGCTACGGCCTCGCAGATCTCCTCACATTGGAGGATGAGGTTGTTGACGGCGAAGGTATTACACCTTTCGTTGATGAGCTTAAGCCATGGAAGAAGATGAGCTTTAAGAATGTTAAGGCTACACCGCTTCAGGTTAAAGTATTTGATAACGGAAAGCTTGTATACAAGAATCCGCCTCTTGATGAGATCAGAGAATTTGTAAAATTTCAGCTTCAGAATACGGTATGGCAGGAGGAGCAGCGTTTCGCAAATCCACATATTCATTACGTCGATCTTTCAAAGAAGCTTTATGATGTTAAAACAGAACTTCTTTCTCTCGGCGATGGAGAAAACAATTAGTTTTTAGTTGTTTTCCTGCAAAAAAAATACTAAAAACTGATCAAAAATTCTGTAAATGCTGAAAGAAAAATATTGCTAAAATCAGCAAAAAATGGTAAAATTATACAAAAATGTGTGTACATTTTGTCGATTTTCAAGGTAAATCCGACAGATAGACATATAATCAATATTATATCTACCATGTAAAGGATGTGGGGTCCTTTGCGGGAGGGGGTTTTTCAATGAGTATGACAGAAGAAAATGCAACAACTGATCAGCAGATAAGCTATGATGAGTTTACACTGAATTTTAAGCTGCAGGAGGATATTCCGGTTGAGCAGTTCGAGCTCAGTATGTTCAATTATGAGTTCGTAGGCAACAGGACTGTCTGCAATCTTAAGGTTGTCGACGGTGCGAGAGTGCTTCAGTACAAGATACCGGCAACGCTTCCTTTGGAGCAGTTCCTGAGAAAGCAGCTTTATAAAGGCGAATTCTTATCAATCCTTTCAAATATACTGAATCAGCTCATGTATTTTGAAGAGAACAAGATGCCGCTCAATAAGATACTTCTTAATGTGCATTATATGTATATCGAGCTTTCAACGCTTGATATCCAGCTTATATATATGCCTGTTAACAAGAAGTTCCCTGACACCAATATAACCAAGTTTATCCAGACCTTTGTAAGTAAGGTTCGTTATGCAAATATGGATTGTGTTGAGTCGGTTGAGCAGATACTTCATTATCTTGACAGCAAGCTTATGTTTAATCTTGCTGAGTTCTATCATTTCATTCTTTCTCTTGAAGCTGAGACTATTCTCGAAGATGAGAAGCTTGATAATGAGAACAGTGATACAACAGTTCTTGTTAAATCAGAGGATTATGAGAACCCTATTCCTTATCTTGTAAGAGTTAAGACCAACGAGCTTATACCTCTTCTCAAGAAAGAGTTTCTTGTTGGAAAGTCACCTGATGCAGATTATCAGGTAATCGATAACAAGAGGATAAGCCGTAGACATGCAACCTTTACCGTAAGCAATGGTGAATGTTACGTTACGGATAATAATTCAACAAACCATACCTTTGTTAACGGAAAACTTCTTCAGCCGGGTATCGAGATCATGCTTTCAAATGATGACTATATCAGACTTGCTGATGAAGAGTTTAAATATTGGGTAAGATAGTTAAATATATAAAAACAGCCCGCAAATGAGGATTAACTCAAGTTGTGGGCTGTTTTTTTCTCTTTATTTGTATATGATAACAACAGTATATGATTTTCTCTCGATAAGCGTATATTTGAGAGAGGAATAGTAAAAATCATTGACATACTGCTGTATGTAACTGGCGGCTTCATTTCCGCTGACGGCAGTTTCGATAAAACCTCCGGATGTGCTCAGTTTAGTCTGTACAGAATTTTCAAAGTCGGCGAGCGTTGAGCAGACTTTGGAAGAAACAGTGAAATATCCCTGAGCTGTGGAGGTGGCTTTTTCGGTTCGATCTCTGTTCCAGCTGTGGTCGTAGGCGATCTCATCATCGCTGAGATTGAAATATGCATGAGTTACGATTCCAAGCTCTACAGGATCATCCCAGGTTGTATCCAGATGATACCAGTCACCGTTTATCTTTACAAGATTCCAGGCATGGTTTTCTGCCCGGGAGGTTCCTATAACTATCTGGCTTTCTATTCCTGCGTAGGTCAGAAGAAGAGACATTGCTTCTGCATAGCCGCTGCATACAGCCTCTTCGTCGATCAAAGCTCCGTATGCGCGGAATTCGTTTTCGTCGTCAGGACTACCGAGACCATAGCGGCAGTGATTTACAAGATAATCATGAAGTCTAAGCTCCTTCTTATAATCAGTCATACCGCCGGTGACACAGGAGTCTACTATTGTTTTAACAGCCTGATATAGCTTGTTTGCTTCGAGATTATCAGCGGGTATGTCCGTGCCGTTCTTTATATGATCATATACATAGGTGGTTGTGTTTTTCTTGATGGAGAAAGTGACCTTTGCCCTTCCTGTGCTGTTACTTCCGTTGGTCCTGAAGGTGTCAACGGAACCGCATAGGGTGGAAATATATTCATTGATCCTTCGAAGATCCTCGTCAGGCACCTTATTCACATACATCGAAACGCTTTCGACACTTCCTTTGGAAAGCTCTGCTGTGATGATGTCAGCGACCTCCTCAATGTTATGGGCCTCCTCAAGCTTGCTGTCATCTATCTTTTGCTTGATCAGTTTTGTTATCATTATGCCGAGGAATATGGCGGCGGCCACGATGACGCTGTAGAGCAGTCCCTTAAGTATTGTCTCGCCGACACTTCCGTTATTGTTCTTTTTCATTGTAAACCTCTGTAAGACTGTTATATTTATGCTGTGATATTTTGTATATTGTATGGTTTGCGGATCTCATGTCCCTAATTCCGGATTATAACATAATTCTCATAAAGAAATAAATGCATTTGTTTATAATGATGAATTATTATAAAAAAAATGCAAAGGAAGTTTTCACATTTTACACTTGAAGGATAAAAGCACATGTTGTAAAATATTTTTTGCTTTATGAGTGGAACGTATATTTTATATGTTTTGCTCGAAAGATATCACTAAATGAGATGATCCGGAATATGGCCGTGATCATGCGTATAATTGAGAGGAAAGACAGATGGCACAGCTTTGGGGCGGACGTTTCTCTAAAGAAACTGACCAACAGGTTTATGATTTTAATGCTTCAATATCATATGACAAAAGATTCTTGAAGCAGGATGTAAGAGGAAGCATAGCTCATGTTACTATGCTTGCATCGGTTGACATAATATCAGATGAGGAAAAAGAGCTTATTATCAAGACTCTTAATGAAATAGTAGAAGATGTTGAAGCAGGTAAGCTGGAGATCACTTCAAAATATGAGGATGTTCACAGCTTTGTTGAGGCGAACCTTATTGACCGCATCGGCGATACCGGTAAGAAGCTTCACACCGGCAGAAGCAGAAATGATCAGGTTGCT